>JBKJQU010000482.1:0-6491 GCA_046594995.1 Aestuariivirga sp. | reverse complement strand
CATCCTCGAATACTACTCACAGGTGATGCACATCGTTTCCAACGTCGAGGGCAGGCTCTCGAACAAGTTCGACACCATCGATGCGCTGGTGGCCGGATTTCCTGCGGGCACGGTTTCAGGGGCGCCGAAGGTTCGCGCCATGGAGATCATCGACGAACTGGAGAGGAACAAGCGCGGCGTCTATGCCGGCTGCGTGGGCTATTTCTCCGCCGATGGCGAGATGGACACCTGCATCGTGCTGCGTACGGCGATTGTGAAAGACGGCAAGATGTATGTGCAGGCGGGTGCGGGCGTGGTTGCCGACAGCGACCCCGAAAGCGAGCATCAGGAGTGCGTGAACAAGGCGAAGGCGCTGTTCCGCGCCGCCGAAGAGGCCGTGCGCTTCGCAGGCCGCGCCGGGAGCGCGCAATGATCATCCTCATCGATAACTACGACAGCTTCACCTATAATCTCTATCACTTCCTCGGCGACCTCGGTGCGGAGACGGTGGTGCACCGGAACGACAAGATCAGCGTGGGCCAGATCATTTCCGCCAAGCCCGACGCCATCGTGATCTCGCCCGGACCGGCAACGCCCAACGAGGCGGGCATCTGCCTTGAACTGATCGAGAAGGCTTCAGGCAGCATTCCGATCTTCGGCGTTTGCCTTGGCATGCAATCGATGGGGCAGTGTTTCGGCGGCGACGTGGTGCGCGCACCGAAGCTGATGCATGGCAAGGTGAGCCAGGTGCATCACACGGGTGCGGGAGTGTTCAGGGGGGTGCCGCAGGATTTCACCGCGACGCGCTATCACTCGCTGATCGTGGACAAGGAGACCCTGCCGGATTGTCTTGAAATTACGGCTGAGACGGACGGGCTGGTCATGGGGTTGCAGCACAAGACGAAAAATGTGCATGGAGTGCAATTCCACCCGGAAAGCATCGCTTCTGAGCACGGCCATAAGATCCTCAAGAATTTCCTCGATCTTGCGGGGGTGCGCTGATGGCTGACCTCAAACCGATCATCGCCAAGGCCGCGAACGGAACGCCGCTGACGCGCGCGGAGGCCCGCGAGGCCTTCAACGTGATGATGTCCGGCGAGGCTACGCCCGCGCAGATCGGCGGATTGCTGATGGCGTTGCGGGTTCGTGGCGAGACGGTGGACGAGATCACCGGCGCTGTCGAAATCATGCGCGAGAAGATGGTGCGGGTGGAGGCGCCTTCCGGTGCGATCGACATCGTCGGCACCGGTGGCGATGCGTCTGGCTCCTACAACATCTCCACCTGCGCGGCTTTCGTGGCGGCGGGGGCGGGGCTGAAGATCGCGAAGCACGGCAACCGGGCGCTGTCTTCGAAGTCCGGCGCGGCGGATGTGCTGATGGCGCTCGGCGTCAAGATCGACGTGGGGCCGGATAAGATTTCGGAGTGCATCGCGGAAGCCGGGCTGGGTTTCATGTTCGCGCCAGCGCATCACGCTTCGATGAAGCATGTGGGGCCCAGCCGAGTTGAGCTTGGCACACGGACGATCTTCAATCTGCTCGGGCCGCTATCCAACCCCGCCGGAGTGCGGCGGCAGGTTACAGGCGTCTATTCAAGGGCTTGGGTAGAACCCCTCGCCCAGGTTCTGAAGAACCTGGGGTCGGAGGCCTGCTGGATCTGCCATGGCGAGGGCGGTGTGGACGAAATCGTGCCAACGGGTACGACATGGATTACGGAGCTAAAGGATGGCGCAATCCGCAGCTTTGAAGTGACGCCGGAAGCCGCGGGACTGAAGCGTTCCAATCTCGCTGACCTGAAAGGCGCCGATGCGGCGCATAATGCCGAGGCGCTGCGCCATGTGCTGGCCGGAAAACAGGGCGCCTTCCGGGATGCGGCGGTGATGACGGCGGGCGCGGCGTTAGTCGTGGCGGGCAAGGTTGCCGACCTGCGCGCGGGCGTGGCTCTGGCGCAGCAGGCGATCGACAATGGTGCGGCGGAAGAGGCCCTGAATGTTCTGGTGAAGGTATCGAACGGCTGATGGCAACCATTCTGGACAAGATCGCCGCCTACAAGCGGGACGAAGTGGCGGCGGCGAATAAGGCCCTGCCCTATTCGGAACTGGAAGCGCGCGCCAAGGCGGCATCGCCCGTGCGCGGCTTTGCTTCGGCACTGGATGCCAAAGCGGCTGAAGGGAAATGGGGACTGATTGCCGAGATCAAGAAGGCGAGCCCTTCCAAGGGACTGATCCGGGCCGATTTCGATCCGCCTTCGCTGGCCAAGGCCTATGAGGCAGGTGGTGCCGCTTGCCTTTCCGTTCTGACGGACACGCCATCATTCCAGGGTGCTCCGGAGTTTCTCACGGCAGCGCGGGCCGCATGTTCGCTGCCGGCACTCCGCAAGGATTTCATGCTGGACACCTGGCAGGTGGCGGAAGCGCGTGCCTGGGGCGGCGATTGCATACTCCTCATCATGGCGATGATCGATGATGCGCTTGCAGCAGAACTGGAAGCCGCGGCAGTTCACTGGGGGCTCGATGTTCTGGTCGAAGTTCACAATGACGAGGAACTCGACCGCGCCCTGAAACTCCGTTCACGGATGATCGGCATCAACAACCGCGACCTCCATACATTCAATACGACGCTGGAAACGACGGAACGGCTGGCGCCGCGCATTCCAGTTGATCGCATGGTGGTGGGCGAGAGCGGGCTGTTCGCTCCGGCTGATCTTGCGCGGCTCGCAACGGCCGGTGTCAACACCTTCCTCATCGGCGAGAGCCTGATGCGGCAAGACGATGTTGCAGCCGCAACGCGTGCGATATTGACCAAGCCATGAGCAAGCTGACACATCTCGATGCTGCTGGAAACGCCCATATGGTGGATGTTTCCGAGAAGCATGTGACCACGCGCACCGCTACGGCGAAGGCGAAGGTGGAGATGCTGCCGGAGACGCTGGCACTGATCCTCGAAGGCAAGGCGAAGAAGGGTGACGTTCTGGCCACCGCGCGGATTGCCGGGATCATGGCGGCGAAAAAGACGCATGAGTTGATCCCGCTGTGTCATCCCCTGATGATCTCGAAAGTGTCGGTGGAGTTTGCACCCGACGTTTCCTCCTCCAGCATCGAGGTTTCTGCGACCGTGAAGGTCGAGGGCAAGACGGGAGTCGAGATGGAGGCGCTGACGGCGTGCTCCGTCGCGTGCCTGACGCTCTACGACATGTGCAAGGCGGTGGACCGGGGAATGAAGATCAGCAATCTGCGGCTTGTCGAGAAATCGGGCGGCAAATCCGGTCACTTCACAGCGGAGTAAGACGCCATGGCCCTGTTGCCGGTCGAGGATGCGCGGACACGAATTCTGAAGGGCGTAAAGGCGCTTGGCGGCGAGGATGTGAGCCTTGCGGATGCGCGGGGCCGTGTGCTTTCAAGGCCTCTGAAGGCCAGGCGCAACCAGCCGCCCTTCGATGGTTCCGCCATGGATGGCTATGCAGTTGTTTCATCCGATCTGGCGAATGTTCCAGTGTCATTGAAGGTAATCGGCGTTTCTGCGGCGGGGCATCGCTTCACGGGCAAGGTTCGATCCGGCGAGGCCGTGCGGATCTTCACCGGCGCTCCCATGCCGCGCGGGGCGGATGCTGTGGTGATTCAGGAGAACACGGAGCGCCAGTCCGCCGATCATATTTCAGTTCTGCAGGGCGTTGCACCGGCGCAGAACGTGCGGTTCGAGGGGCTCGATTTCAAGCGCGGCGAGGTTCTCATTCCGGCGAATACGTGGATTAGCGCGCGCGACATCGGGCTTGCGGCGGCTGCCAATGCCGGAACAGTTTCCGTGCGGCGGCGGCCCGTGGTGGCGCTGTTTGCGACGGGTGACGAACTGGTGCTGCCGGGAACCCAGCCCGCTGCGGACCAGATCGTGTCGTCCAACAGCAATGCTATTGCCGCCATGGCCGAAAGCTTCGGGGCGAAGGTCGTCAACCTCGGCATCATTCCGGACAAGCTCAAAGCCACGGAACGCGCCATCGCCAGGGCCGCGAGCGCAGATATTCTCATCACGACGGGCGGTGCCTCGGTGGGTGACCACGACTATGTGCAGGAGGCGCTGAAGAATTCGGGCGTGAAGATCGACTTCTGGAAGATCGCCATGCGGCCGGGAAAGCCCTTCATGTATGGCTGGAAGGGCAAGCTGCAGGTCCTGGGCCTGCCGGGGAACCCGGTTTCGGCGCTGGTGTGCGCAAGGCTTTTCCTGAAGCCGCTGCTGGACAAGATGCTAGGGCTTCCGGCGGGCGATGATCTCGTGGAGGCCCGGCTGGGCGCGGCGATGAAAGAGAACGACGGACGGCAAGACTATGTGCGGGCGACTCTCGAAGTCGCGCCGGATGGCTCCCGGACGGTCACCCCATTCTCCCGGCAGGATTCATCCATGCAGCGCACGTTCCGGGAAGCGCACGTGCTGATTGTGCGCCCACCCCACGCACCACCCGCAAATATGGGTGACTTTGTAAAAATCTTGGGTCTCGACTTTTGACGGTTACAGAAAGTAAACAGTTGCAGAACTAAATGGCAACGGATATCTTTGTTTTAGATATGTTCCGATTCCAGGAACGCGAACACGGGAAAACCGGCCATGCTGACACGCAAGCAACTCGAACTTCTTCTGTTCATCAACGAACGCCTGAAGGAAGAAGGCGTGCCGCCTTCTTTCGAGGAAATGAAGGAGGCACTCAACCTTCAGTCGAAGTCCGGTGTGCATCGCCTGATCGTGGCGCTGGAGGAGCGGGGTTTCCTCAAGCGGATGCCGAACCGGGCGCGGGCACTGGAAGTGGTCAAGCTGCCTGACAGCCATTCCCCAAGCCTGGCGCCGAAGAAGGTGGCCGGCGGTTTCAGTCCAAGCGTCATCCAGGGCAGTCTGGGCCGGGTGAAGCCGGTTGCCGCCTCCAATGACGGAGCACCACGCGCCGCCGTGGTTCCGATGATGGGCCGGATCGCAGCGGGTGTGCCGATCTCGGCCATTCAGGATCATACTGCAAATATTACCGTCCCGCCGGAAATGCTGGGCGGCGGCGAGCATTTCGCCCTCGAAGTGAAGGGCGATTCCATGATCGATGCCGGCATATTCGACGGCGACACCGTCATCATCCGCAAGGGCGACACGGCGCATAACGGCGACATTGTCGTGGCGCTGGTGGATAATGAGGAAGCCACCCTCAAGAGGCTGCGCCGCAAGGGTGATTCGGTGGCGCTGGAAGCCGCGAACACCGCTTATGAGACGCGGATTTTCGGGCCAGACCGTGTGCGGGTACAGGGCCGGCTGATCGGGCTGATGCGGAAGTATTGAGGCTGGAGTTGGGGCTTTCGCCCGGCTCCGGAGTGCTTTAGGTTCCTCGATCATGTCATTCGAGGAGTGCCTGCCCCATGAAAATCTACGGCGACCTGATTTCTCCGTTTGTCCGCATGACCGTTGTTACCGCGCATGAAGTGGGGCTTGGAGACAAGGTCCAGCATATCGTCGAGGCCGTAAAGCCGACGGAAGTGAACGCGAAGCTCAGTGAGCTGTCGCCGATCGGCAAGATTCCGATCCTTGAGACCGACCATGGGCATGGTGTCTATGACAGCCGGGTCATCATCGAATATCTGGCGCATGTGGCTGGAAACGACGAGATCATTCCGGACGAGCCGGTCAAGCGTTTCCGGGTGCTGACATTACAGGCTCTGGCGCAGGGTGTTTCCGACTCGGCGGTGGCCTATCGCTACGAGGTCGGCGTGCGACCCAAGGGGCTGCAGTGGGACGACTGGATGAAACGTACCGTTTCACGCATCAACGCTGGACTTGATGATCTCGACCGGAACTGGAGCGACGTGCTGGGGCATGCGAATGCTGGTTCGATCGCGGCGGCGGTCAGCCTTTCCTATCTCGATTTCCGGCTCGGTGACCTTGGCTGGCGGAATGGGCGGCCTCTGTTGCAGGCGTTTCACGAGGAATTCTCCAAGCGCCCCTCAATGGTGAAGACTGCGCTACAAGCAAAATGAGGCTGCGGCAATCGCGGACTTGAATCCTTAGAGTCTCGAGTCCAGTTTCAGCTCTATGTGTGATCTCCATGAGTGAATTTGACGTGATCGTGGCGGGTGCAGGGCCTGCCGGCTTGTCCGCTGCCTGCCTGCTGGCGCTGGATGGGCGCCGCGTGGCGTTGGTGGCCCGCGACAAGGGCGAAGTGAACGACCCCCGCACCGTGGCGTTGATGCAGCCCTCGATCCGGATGCTCATGCATCTGGGCCTGTGGCCGGGCGTGCTAAGGGAACAGACGCAGCCGCTGCTGAAACTGCGGCTCATCGACGATACGGGTTCGATGTTCAAGGCGCCGGCGATCACCTTCGATCCGGTTGAGCTTGGCGAAGACTCCTTCGGGTGGAATTTCCCGCTGGCTATCCTCATCCCTTCCCTTCGCGCACGTGCGCTGGAGCTAGGCGTCACCATCACCGGGTCTGATGCGGCATCCGCGGTCACATCTTCCAGCAGCGTGAGTGTTAACACAACGTCCGGCGAGC
>JBKJQU010000403.1:0-21145 GCA_046594995.1 Aestuariivirga sp. | reverse complement strand
GCACCACCACCGTCACGCGCTCCTTTTGCCTGAAGCCTTCGGGAAGCCCGGCGCTGATGACCGCGCCGCTGGCAAGCTTCACCTTGGCCTCGTTCTCACCCATCTCCGCGATTTGCCCTTCGAGGAAATTCGTATCGCCGATGAAGTTGGCCACGAAGCGCTCGGACGGGCGGTCATAGATATCGCGCGGGCTTCCGATCTGCAGGATCTTGCCCTTCGACATGACCGCGATCCGGTCCGACATGGTGAGCGCTTCTTCCTGGTCATGCGTCACGAAGATGAAGGTGATCCCCGTCTCGTGCTGCAGGCGCTTCAGTTCGATCTGCATGTCTTTCCGCAGCTTGTAGTCGAGCGCCGACAGGGGCTCGTCGAGGAGCAGCACCTTCGGTTGCGGTGCGAGCGCGCGCGCCAGGGCCACGCGCTGCTGCTGGCCGCCCGAGATCTGGCTGGTCTTGCGGTTGCGCAATTCCTCCATGCGCACCAGTTGCAGCATCTGCGTCACGCGCGCGTCGATCTCCGCCCGGGGCTTGCCCAGCATTTCAAGGCCGAAGCTGATATTCTGCCCAACCGTCATGTGGGGAAACAGCGCATAGCTCTGGAACACGGTGTTAACCGGCCGCTTGTAGGGCGGCAGCGGCGCAATGTCCTGGCCGTGCAGCAGGATCTCGCCATCGGTCGGAAAATCGAAGCCCGCGATCAGCCGCAGCAGCGTGGTCTTGCCGCAGCCCGAAGGCCCAAGCAGCGTGAAAAACTCATTTTCGCGGATGCTGACAAAGACATCGTCGAGCGCCTTGACGGCATCCTGACCCGTTCCCTGAAAGACTTTCGTAACGCCTCGCGCCTCGATGGCGAACTGGCCTGCGACCAAGATTTGACCCCTCCCCGCGCTTTTGAATTCCGGCGGTTGATGACATCATCCTATGCCGGGAATGCAGGGCTTGCCAATGGGTACAATTGCATGGATTCAAGGCAGCCCATGCCAAAAACAAAGGCCGGATCGCTGCGGCCTTGCACAGTTTGCTTTGACGTTAGGTCCAGTGATCAGAGCGACCAGCCGCCATCGATCACGAAGGTCTGCCCGGTCACGAAAGCCGACTCGTCGCTTGCCAGATACACGACCAGCATGCCGATCTCATCGGCCCGCGCCATGCGCCCCATGGGTTGGCGCGAGATGAAGTTTGCCTTGGCGCCCTCGAAATCGCCCGTTGCCTTGAGGCGGTCCATGAGCGAGGGGCTGTCCACGGTACCGGGGCAGATGGCGTTGACGCGAATGCCCTTCGACGTGAAGTCGGCGGCCAGCGCCTTGGTCATGCCGATCACTGCGGCCTTGGTTGCGCCATAGGCGAAGCGGTTCGGCACACCTTTGATCGAAGATGCGGCAGATGCCATGTTGATCACCGTGCCATTGCCGCGCGCCAGCCAGCCCGGCATGAAGGCCTTGATCATGTGGAAATGCGCCTTGACGTTGAGGTCGAAGGAAAAGTCCCACGCCTTGTCGTCGGTTTCCATGATCGTTCCGGCATGGACATGGCCCGAGCAGTTGAAGAGAATATCGGGCGTGCCCACACGCTTCACCGCGGCGTCGATCTCATCCTGTTTCAACACATTCAGCGTGAAGGTCTCGATGCCCGATTGTTCGGCGGCGAGCGATGCCAGCGCCTCGGCGTTGATGTCGGTCGCCCACACCTTGGCACCTTCCCTGGCGAGGCAGATGGCGGAAGCGCGCCCGATGCCCTGGCCGGCCGAAGTGATGATTGCGGTTTTCCCTTGGAGCCTTCCGGCCATGGACTTCTCTCCGTGATCCTGTTCAAACTGGTGGCAGATGACTACCCCCGGAGCCTAAGACTTGTCCACGAGTAACGCGCATGAGCCCTGACGACATCTGCTATCTATCCGCCACCGAGGCCCTGAAGTTCTTCAGGAAGAAAAAGCTCAGCCCGGTGGAGTTGATGTCTGCCCTGATCAAGCGGTCGGAGAAGGTCAACCCGGCAGTCAACTGCTTTGCCGACCGCTATTTCGACGAGGCGATGGATCAGGCGAGAGCGTCGGAGGCGCGCTACATGAAGCGCGGTGCGAAGACAGCCGCGCTCGACGGCATCCCGCTTGCCGTGAAGGATGCGCAGCGCGTGGCCGGCAAGCGCACCACGCAAGGCTCGCTGATCTTCAAGGATGCGGTCGATACCCATTCAGACCCGATGATCGAGCGCCTGCAGAATGCCGGCGCCATCATCTTCGCGCGCACCACGACGCCCGAGTTCTGCCTCTCCGGCATCACGGCCTCGCGCATCTGGGGTGTGACGCGCAATCCGTGGAACACGGATTGGGGTCCGGGCGGCTCGTCGGGGGGTTCAGGCGCGGCACTGGCCGCAGGGCTCACCACGCTTGCGACCGGAACCGACATCGGCGGCTCGATCCGCATTCCGGCGTCTGCCTGCGGAGTCGTCGGCTTCAAGCCGCCGCATGGGCGCAACCCCGATGGCCCGCCTGCCAATTTCGACCGCTTCAACCATTGTGGACCCATGACGCGCGGCGTTGCCGATGCCTCGCTGATGCAGAACATCACGTCGGGTCCGCACCCGCTCGATCACGATTCGATCCGCGCGAAAGTGAAGCTGCCGCTCGATCCCGCCGCGATAAAGGGCATGAAGATCGCGTATTCCGTCGACTTCGGCTACGTGCCGGTGGACGACGACGTGCGTCAGAACATGATGGACGCGCTCGATGTTTTCCGCCGCCTCGGCGCGAAAGTGGAAGAGGTCGATCTCGGCTGGAACGGAGATGTCGAGAAGAACGGCATGCACTGGTACAATACCATGCATTTCGGGCGCCAGACCTTGTGGCTTCAGCACGAGCACGCCGGCCTGATGACCGACTACGCCATCAAGTTCGCCGAGATGATCAGGAAGAACACGTCGATCGACGACGTTCACAAGACCTGGGAACAGATTGACCGCATGTACCAGACGCTCGGCCCCGTCCTGTCCAGCCACGACGTTTTCATATGCCCGACCAACAATGCAGCCGCGGTCAAGGCCGACCATGATCCTTGGGATCAGAACTTCACCGTGATGGGCAAGAAGGTGGACCCCGAGTACGGCTGGGTGATGACCCACCAGTTCAACATGCTGCACAATTGTCCGGTCATGTCGGTGCCATCGGGCCACGCGGTATCAGGCGTTCCAACCGGCATCCAGATCGTCGGCCGCACATGGGACGACGCCCGCGTCTTCAAGGCGGCACTGGCCTATGAGAAGGCGATCGGCGGCTGGTACACGGGCAGGGGCAAACGGCCGGTATTGTGACTAGTCAGGCCAACGCCTTCCGCAATGAGCCGAAGCGAAGGCGGTATTGCGCCGGCGTCATTCCCACCCTGCGGCGAAACAAGCGGTTGAAGAAGCTCGCATCCTCATAACCCACTTCGTTGGCGATGGCCTCGATGCTCTGGTCGCCGGTCTCCAGCATTTGCTTTGCCTCCTCGAGCCTGAGCGCCTGAACATAGTCGAGCGGCGTCATGCCGGTCGCATCGCGGAAACGCCGCGTGAATGTCCGCTCCGGCAATCCCGAAACCTCGACCAGCCGCGCCACGGGCGAAGCGGTGTTGTAACTGTCCGCGATCCAGTCCTGGCAGCGGTTGATGACGGCATCGGTGGTCTGGCGGAATGAGAGGAGAGACGCGAAGGGCCGTTGCCCCAGGTCATGCCATTGCAGCATGTAGACCTTGGCGACCTCGATCGCCTCTTTCAGCCCCACATGCCGCGCGATGAGGTAAAGCGCAAGATCCTGCCAGCTCGTGCCGCCGCCCGCCATGACGATGCGCTGCGCCTCACCGCTCAAGACCAGCGATTGCTGCATGTTGAGCCTGATGTTGGGATAGTTGTTGGTGAGCGTCTTGGCATAGCCCCAGTGGATCGTCGCCTCGCAATTCGCAAGAAGCCCCGCCTCGCCCAGCAGCACCGTGCCCGAGCACGCGCTGGCGAGAATGGCGCCTTTCTTATGTACATGGCGCAGCCAGTTCGCCTCCTCGGTATAAAGTCCTGCAACGCTGTCGCCCGGATTGACAAAGAAATCCGGAATGCAGACGATGTCCGGCTGTGGTGCCTCGGCATAATCATAATGCGGCGTCACGGAAATGCCGTTGGCGGCCAGGAAACTATCGCGCGTGCGCGCCACGATATAGGGCGACATGCGCTGCGCGCCGGCCGTGCCGCGCGTGATGAAGCTGAAATCCCGCCCCGGTGATGAGAACAGGTCGAACATGCCGAACAGTGTCGAGGCCGTAACCTCCGGCACCGCGATGATCGCCACCTTCAAGGGAACCAATTTGCCGTCCATGGCAGAAATGACCTGATTGTTGGTAATCTGAACTTAGTCCCTTGCCGGGGCGGAGGCTAGTGTCCCGGCATCGAGGAGGAACGCGACAATGGCCGACAAGCTGTCAAAACTGCCAAGCCAGGACCACATTGACGACTTGCGAAGCGTGTTCAGGGGCGAGGTTCTGGACCGCTCCAGCCCAGCCTATGATGCGACCCGTGTCGTCTGGAACGGCATGATCGACCGCAAGCCTTTCCTTATCGCCTGTTGCCGCAACGCCGCCGATGTCTCGGCCGCCGTCAGTTTCGCGCGCAATCACGGTCTCCCCATCGCCATCCGGTCCGGCGGCCATAATGTGGCAGGCTATGCCGTCTGCGAGGGCGGCGTGATGATCGACATGACGTTGTTGAACGGCGTGCGCCTCTCGCCCAATCTCGACCGTGCCTATGTCGAGGGCGGCGCGCACTGGCTGGATGTCGATGCCGCAACCGCACCTTTCAACCGTGCCACACCGGGCGGACTGATTTCGGCAACTGGTGTCGCAGGCCTCACCCTCTCAGGCGGCATCGGATGGCTGAGAGGACGACACGGCCTTGCCTGCGACAATCTCATCGGCGCTGATGTGGTTCTGGCCGACGGCCGCCTTGTCCATTGCGACGGGACTGAACACGCAGATCTGCTTTGGGGTCTTCGCGGCGGCGGCGGCAACTTCGGCGTGGCCGTCAATTTCGAGTTCCGGATTCACGAGATCGAACCGCAGTTGCTTTTCGCAGCCCCGATCTATCCGGAAGAACGTGCCAACGAAATCCTGCCGCTCTGGCGCGACTTCATGGCCACGGCGCCCGACCGTTTGAGCGGCCTCGCCGAATTCTCCACCATCCCGCACGACCCCGCCTATCCGGAAGAGACATGGGGCCGCCGCGTGGTGGCGCTGGCCCATGTCTACGATGGTCCGGCGGATGAGGGCGAGACGCTGGTGGCGCCGCTCCGTGCCTTTGGCGAACCTCTGCTCGATTTCACCGGACGCATGCCCTACCGCACCATACAGACGCTCTACGACGCGATATTCCCCAAGGGCCGCGACCGCTGCTACTGGAAGTCCACCTATCTCAAGGCGCTGGATGATGCGATCATCGCGGAGATCACGGAACAATTGTCGCGCCGACCCTCCGGCATGACTTACGCCTCGATCTGGAAATTCGGCGGCGCTATGCAGCGCGTGAGCCCCGATGCCACCGCTTTCGGCGACCGCTCTGCGCCTTTCATGCTAAGCCTCGATGCCATATGGTCGGATGCAAAAGACGATGAGGCTAATATGAGCTGGGTCCGCACCGCGTGGAACGAAATGCAGCGCCACTCAACCGGAAGGCTCTATCTCAATTTCCCGGGTCTCGGCGAAGACCCTTCACTGGTGAGGAACGCGCTGGGCGAAGGTGTCTATGCAAGGCTGCAGCAGGTAAAGCAGAAATACGATCCGCAAAACTTGTTTCGCATGAACCAGAACATTTCACCGGATTGAACCGGAAACACGATGCAATACGCCAAGGCTTTCAGCGATGCGCTCCAGTTCATGTGGGGCAAGGGTTTCCTTTCGCCGGGAGGCCCGGAAGAAGTCCGCCAGATGCTTGAGGGCCATGACCTTCGCAACAGCATCGTGCTGGATATCGGCTCGGGCGCCGGCGGCATCGATGTTCTGCTGGCGAGCGAACATGGCGCAAAGGAAATCGTCGGCATCGATGTCGAACCGCGCCTCATCGAAGAAGCCCGAGTACTTGTCCGTGAGGAAGGACTTGAAGACCGGATCCGCTTCGATCTCGCCGAACCCGGTCCGCTGCCATATGCGGATCAGAGTTTCGACGTTGTGTTCTCGAAGGACGCGATGGTCCACATTCCGGACAAGGCCTCGCTTTATTCGGAAGTCATGCGGGTGCTGAAGCCCGGCGGCCACTTCATCGCGGCAGACTGGCTCTGGGCCGATGGCGCGGAAACAAGTCCCGCCGTCATTGCATGGCTGTCGAAGGGCCCGCTGAAATTCGCCTTCACCACTTTGCCGGAAGCGGAGGAAGCGCTCCGCAAGGCAGGCTTCGACCCTGTTGCCGTCATCGACTGCCGCGCCGCGCTGCAGGCTTCCAATCGCCGCGAAATCGAAGCGCTTGAAGGCCCGACCATGGATCGCCTCGCCACCGCGGTCGGCGATGAGATGGCGAAGAGCCGGCTTGCCGGAGCACGCGGACGGCAGGGCGCGCTTGATTCCGGCGACCTCATTCCCAGCCACCTGAGCGGCGGCAAGCCAGGTTAACCATCTTTGCCAAGCCGCCCTTCGAGGCTCGCTTCCGCGCGCACCTCAGGGTGAGGTCTTCTGAGGATCCCTCATGCTGAGTTGCTCATGGGCAAAGCCCGTGAACCTCGAAGCATCGCCTCAGGCACAATCACACCGCCGCGCTCTTCGTTTTTCCATCGATCGTCAACAGCGCGCCGTAGAGTTCGGGCCTGCGGTCGCGGAACACACCCCACATACGGCGCGTCTCCGCGATTTGGTCGAGATCGAAATCCTGCAGCCGGAAGCCCTCTTCCGTCCGGTTCATCTCCTGCACCTTCTCGCCGAAGGGGTCGGAGATGAAGGAGCGGCCGTAGAAGGTATCAGACCATCCGCGCGGTGCCCGTTCGGTGCCTACGCGATTGGATGCCAGCACCGGCATGATGTTGGCCGCCGCGTGGCCGCGCATGGTGTTTTGCCAGTGGGTGGACGAATCATAGTCCGGCGCGGTGGGCTCCGATCCGATGGCGGTGGGATAGAGGAGCATCTCGGCGCCCATCAGCGCCATGGCGCGCGCGCATTCGGGAAACCACTGGTCCCAGCAGATGCCGAGCCCGATCCGGCCGGCCGCCGTTTCCCACACCTTGAAGCCCGTATCGCCGGGCGTGAAATAGAACTTCTCCTGATAGCCGGGGTTATCGGGAATGTGGCTTTTGCGGTAATGCCCGAGCTGGCGGCCATCGGCATCGACGATCACGGTCGTGTTGTACTGCGTGTTGCCTGCGCGCTCGAACACGCTGACGGGCAGCACCACGCCCAATTCCTTCGCCAGTGCAGCAAAGCGTTTGACCGTCGGATGCCTGTCGAGTTCGCAAGCACGGTTCAGGAAATCATTATGCTGTTCGATGCAGAAATAATCGCCGTCAAAAAGTTCCTGCAACAGCACGAGCTTTGCACCCTTGGCCGCAGCCTCGCGCACCAGCCGCTCGCCCTTGTCGCAATTCTTCGCCCAGCCGTTCTCGGATGCCATCTGCGTGATGGCGACAGTGACGTGTCTCATGTCAGTCCTTCAACCCCGCAACTTCGCGCCGGAAGGGCAGTTGATCGCCGATGTCCGGCTGTTCCAGTTCTTCCGCATAACGATGCCCCGCATAGGTCGCCCATGCAATGGCCGCTGGAGCATTGGCATCGCCGATGACTTTGACGGTACGGATGCCATGATCCGCCCATTCCGCTTCCCGCGCCTTGAGGTCGAGATAGAGCCGATCGTCTGGCAGCCGCGATGTCACCATCACCACCGCATCGCAAGGATAGTATTCCAACCGCCCGGTGTAAGTGCAGATGCCGGTGACGCCGCCCGCCTGCACGCTATCCAGCCCGCGTGTCACCTTGATCTCGACGCCGATCTCCAGAAGCCGCGCCTGAATGCTGCCCTGTTCCAGCGTATTGAAGCTCCACTCCGCCACTTTTGTCGCCGGCGTCAGATAGGTCACGCGGTTGCCGTTCTGCACCAGCAGTTCCGCCAGCACGCTGCCCATGTAATAGTGGTCGTCATCATAGACCACGACATGGCCCGTGGGGCGATGTCCCGCCATCAGGTCGTCCGGCGTAAAGATCCGCATCGATGCATCAATCGCGATCGGCAGAAGATTGTAGCGGGCGATGCCGTCACGCCGCCATGTGGCGCCCGTCGCAATCGCCACATGCTCGAAGCCGAAGCCGAGGATATCATCGGCTGACAAACGAGAGTCGCGATAGACATTCACATTCGGCATTTTCGCGATCTGCCCTGCACGATAATCGCGCACGCGGGCCCACGCATTGAGGCCGGGAAGCTTCGCTTCACGCGTCACGCGGCCACCAAGCTCCGTTGAAGCTTCGGCAAGTGCCACCTCATATCCGCGAAGCCCCGCCTTGTGCGCGGCGGACAATCCGCCAGGCCCCGCGCCCACGACGAGCACCTTGTTGTCTGACGCCTTCGGCTTGATGCGTTCGGGATGCCAGCCCTTGCGCCATTCCTCCATGAAGGAGGAGTTCTGTGTGCAGCGGGAAAGCGACATGGTCATGTCACCCGTCACGCAGATATTGCAGCCGATGCATTCGCGAATGTCTTCGATGCGGCCTTCGTCGATCTTCTTCGGCAGAAAAGGATCGGCAATCGATGGCCGCGCCGCACCGATGAAATCCATAAGGCCCTGCCGCACCTGCCGCACCATCATGTCGGCACTCGTGAAACGCCCGACACCGACCACCGGCTTCGGCGTCAACTGCTTCAGGCCGCGGATCAGGTCTTCCTGCGAACCCTCGGGCTTGAAGCGCGACGTGCCGGAACAGGCTTCCCATGTGCCGTGAGCGAAATCCCAGATGTCCGGCAGTTCCGCATGCATCGCCACCATGTCGCGAAGCTGCGCATTGGAAAACCCGCGCTCGCCCGCAAGCTCGTCAAGCGACAGGCGCACGGCGATGGCGCAGGTGCCGCCCACCTCGTCGCGCGCATCCGAGATCAGTTCCTTCAGCAGCCGCGAACGGTTCTCCAGCGAGCCGCCATATTCATCCGTACGCTGATTGGTTCTGGGCGAGAGGAAATGCTGGATGACTCCAAACCCATGCGCGCCATAAAGGCAAAGGATGTCATAGCCCGCGCGCTTTGCCCGCTTGTAGGCTTGTCTGTGCCAATGGCGCAGATTGCGGATATCTTGGCGGTCCATCGCGCGCGCCTGCACCGGATCGGAGGTAAACGTCAGGATCGGCGTATGCGAAGGCGCCATCGGCACCTCGCGCGTATAGAGATTTGGGCCATTGGCGCCGCTGTAGGCAAGCTCGATCCCTGCCAGCGCGCCATTCGAATGAATGGCGTCCGCCATCCTGGCGAGCCCCGGCATGTCGTCTTCGTCCCAGATGCGGAGTTCGATGAAAGGCGTGATCTCGGAGGAATGATGAATCTCCACCTGCTCGGTGAAGATGACGCCCCAGCCGCCTTCGGACTTCACGCGCCGCATCCCGGCCGCGGCCGATGGGTCGCGATAGCCGCCGCCGTTGCAATGCGGCACCTGATAGAACCGGTTCTTGGCCGTCACCGGTCCGATTTTCACCGGTTCGAAGAGAATGTCATAACGCGGGTCACGCGTCGAAACGCCGCCGCCAATGCCGCCTTCGGACTGCATGCCTGTTCCTCGCTCAAACGCCGCCGGGCGCCACACTGCCATCAGGCCCGGAATCGGAAAAATAGATTATAGCGTTTAACTCGATAGGAAAAAACGATGCAACGGAAGCCTCAGTTGCTGAGCACGACCTGGCTCGATCCGGCGATGCCGTTGGGCACTGGCACATCGGTGGTCTCGTAGTCCGAATTCAGGATCAGATTGGGCCCGGAATTCAGTTCGATGCGGTTTGCAACGATGGCCGTATAGGCGGACTGGTCGGCAACGGGTTTCTTCGAGTCGATCAACAGGCTGCCCACGGGCAGATAGATGGTGCCAATCAGCTTGCGGGCATCTTCACTGGTGATCCTGTGCTTCAGGGCAGTGGACAACTTGCGGTCTTCGAAGATCAGCAGTCCCGCCATCGGCCCGCTGGTCGGCGCCTCGAGCGAGATATGAGATCCTGCGCCGAAATAGGTGCCCTTGGCGGCGCCGGTAATATAGAATCCTGCGCCTGTTCCAGTCAGCCGAGACTGGCCGACGACGCTCACGCCGCCACCCTTGATGACATAAGTGCCGGGATTGAGCGTGATGTTGGCAGTACCCGAGATATTGATTCCACCGCAATAGACACCGGGATTGAGGGTCCGCGCCACGCTGTCCAGCACCAGGCTGTTATGGTCGCAGCCGCCCACGCCGGGTGCCGCACGGTCCGCAAGCGGGTCGTCCACCGGCGGGCAATCGGTAATGGGGGTGGGGTCCACGCTGGCCGAACCGCTTACCGAAGCGCCGCCCGCTGTGCAAACGATGACCGCTTTCAGAATTGAGCCGGTATCCGCCCGCAGCGCCGCACCGGCAGTCGAATTCGAGAACACGCCGCAATCATTGCCTGTCAGCCGCGAACCATTATCGAGATAGACATTGCTGCCGCTCTTGGACAATCCCAGCACGCAGATATTGTTGCGGCCGACAAAGCGCGCTTTCGAACTCACCACGATCGGTGTCACGCCCTCGGATATGAAATGGGCGAAGAACGGCGTCCAGGCCTCGCTGATCGTCACGTCCACGGCCGAAAAATCATCCAGCACGTTGACTATAAGCGTGTATTTCTTGGCGCCAAGTTCTGCGGCTGTCGCTGCAGAATTGTTGGTCAGCCGGTAAGCCGCGAATGAACGCACCGCACTTGCCACTTGCGCCGGATTGGATTTCACGAGCGGAATTTCACGCGCTCCCGCCATCGCGGAAGCATCTGCGGCTTCCTGCAGCTCGCTGCGGGTCTTGCTCAGCATCGCATAATCGGCTGCAAGGCCGATGATGCCCAGAAGCATTGGCACGGTTATGGCAAAGCTTACAGCGATTCCGCCCCGCACATTGCCGCAAAACTGCTTCAGCCGCCGCATCATGTTCTTGACCACTCAGGCATGTTTTTCCTCGGCAGCTGTAAGCGTCAGGGATGCTGGAAGCACAATTGCGGCCAGAAGCCCCGTGCCCGGAGACGTCTGTATTGCCAGTTCGCCGCCGTGTGCCTCGCATATGGCCTTGGCAATCGGAAGTCCGAGGCCAAGCCCCTCTTCAGGCCTCGAATAGCCGATGTTTTCCTGGATAAACGGCTGAAGGCATTCCCGCAGCTTGGCTTGCGAGAGGCCGGAGCCGGCATCCTTGACGGACAGGACGATGGCGCCATTGCTGCGCACATGCCCCCATAATTCCACTGTTTCACCGTCGGGTGAGTACTTGATGGCATTGTCGACCAGTTTCGACAGTGCCTGCCGCAGCAGGCGGACATCGCAAAGAAACTGGATTTCATCCTGCTGCGGGCGCACCAGCAGCTTGATCCTGCGTTCTGCCGCCCGCGCCTTGAAGCCGCTGAGACTGTCGTCGAGGATTTCACTCATCGCCACGGCCGCGAAGCCCTGCCGCTGGTTGGTGGCCACGGCCTTCGACAGCAGCATGATGTCGCTGACGATGGCGTTGAGCCGCTGCGCCGCGCTGATCACATGTTCAAGCTGCTGGGAGACACCGGGCTCGCTGTTTCCGCGCAAGCTCTTGCCGATGACATCGGTCAGCCCGATCAGCGCGGTCAATGGCGTCTTCAGTTCATGGCTCAGCACCTGGAACATGGCGCTCTTCATGCGGCTGGCGGCCAGCGCCTCGGCTTGCGCAGCGCGCAACGCCCGTTCGGAATCGCCATTGCGCATGACGAACTGCGCATGGTGCAGGAATTGCGGCCAGTTGATAGGCTTTGTCACAAAAGACGTGGCGCCCAGCCTGTAGGCGCGCTCGACCGGTTCGCGGTCGTTATGGCTGGTACACACGATAACAGGCAGGTCGAATGTGCGCGGGTTCTGGCGCAAATGGCGCAACAGCCCGAAACCGTCGAGCTTCGGCATGCTGATGTCGACGATCGCCATATCCGGAACATTGCGGAGAAGGAGGTCGATGGCCACTTCGCCATTCTCGGCTGTGGTCACTTTCCAGCCCAGACCGGCAAGCTGCTCCGCCAGGACTTCACGCAAAATGGCATCGTCGTCCACCACCAGAACACTGCGGCGGCGGCCTTCAGTAGCTGCGGTTTGAGTGTTTAGGAATGTCATCCGGTTCCACCTTCAGTGGCAGACTATGCCTTGCACCCTTAAGACATTGTAATTCCGAAATTTGGAGGCTTTTTTTAACCTCTGATGGTTAAGCCTCGGTTCATGGCAACGGAACAAGTTGAACATCCCGCGGTGGTGATGATGCGCGGGCGCGGGATCGGTTACCGCATTTCCATGCTCGTCGGATTTGCCATCCTGCTGGCTGTCGCCTTCATCACCGCAATATTTGCCTATACCAACGTCACCAACGACTTTGCCGCCAGAAAGCGTGCGCTTGAGGCAACGGGCTATGTCTTCGCCTCTGCCCTGGCCGACCACATCGCCACCCGCAACGCCCAGGAATCGCTGAAGGTCCTGCGCTCGATCGCTCGCATTCCCGAAATCACCTACGCCGCCGTTGTCGATAATGAGGGCCGCGCCTTCGCGTCCTTCGGCAGCGCCGTGATCATGGACCAGAATGCGCTGAAGGCCGACAGCAGCATCATCGAGGCGATTCGCACGGGCACCTATCCGGCCGCGGTGGACATCATCAAGTCTGGCAAGCGCGTCGGCCAGATCGTGATCATCGCCGATGTCTCGGACGTTTTGTCCCAGCTCGTCAAGGTGCTGCTCACCAGCCTGATTGTGGCGTTCATCGCCATTGCCATCAGCTTCACGCTTGCCAGGCGCATGCAATCCCGGATTACCGGCCCGATACTGTCACTCATTGCGGCGATGCAGGATATCCGGAAGACCAGGCATTATCAGGGTCCCGTCATCCACGACTCGGATGGCGAGACAGGACTTCTCGTGGACAGCTTCAACGGCATGATCGAGGAAATCCGCAGCCGCGACGAGGCTCTCGAAATGCATCGCCGCGATCTCGAGACAACGGTTGCACAGCGCACCCAGGAGCTCCGTCTCGCGCGCGACGCGGCGGAAAACGCCAACGAGGCGAAGTCGAGTTTCCTCGCCACCATGAGCCATGAAATCAGAACGCCGCTGAACGGCCTGATGGTCATGGCCGAGCTTCTGGCAGGGGCCGGGCTCGACCAGCGTCTGCAGCGCTACGCCGAAGTGATCGTGAAGTCGGGCCAGAGCCTTCTCACCATCATCAACGACATTCTCGACCTGTCGAAAATCGAAGCCGGAAAGCTCCAGCTGGAAAGCCTGCCCGTCAATCCCGTCGGCATTGCCGATGATGTCACCAGCCTGTTCTGGGAACGGGCTTCGTCAAAGGGCCTCGATCTGGCGGCGCGCGTGGCGCCCGGCATGCCGCAGGAGGTGCTGGCGGATCCTGTGCGCCTGAACCAGATCCTTGCCAATCTGGTAAACAACGCGCTGAAATTCACCGAGCAGGGCCAGGTGCTCATCAGCCTGCATTACGAGAATGGAACTCTGACCATCGCCGTCACCGACAGCGGCATCGGCATACCCCAGAAAAAGCTGAACCTGCTGTTCCAGGCCTTCTCGCAGGCCGACCAGAGCATCACCCGCAAGTTTGGCGGCACAGGCTTGGGCCTCGCGATCAGCAAGCGCCTGGCGGAAGCCATGGGCGGACGGATCGGTGTCAAGAGCGAACTGGGCAAGGGATCGACCTTCTGGATCAGCATTCCTGCGGCCATCGCCATGCCGCCTTTGACACAGGCCTATCCGAAGCTTCGCGCGGCCATCGCAATGGATGGGTTGGCCTCGCAGTCCGCACTTGGCACCACGCTGGTCAACGCCGGCTTCGAGGTGAAGATCATCACCGACAATGCCGAACACCAGGACGTCATCTTCGCATCGGCAGGCCGCCTCAAGAGTCTGCGCTTTGGTGCGGGCACGCATCCGCGCGTCATCTGCCTCGGCTGGATCGGCGACGCGGAGGGCGAACAGACCATCGCCGCTGGTGCAGCCGACGACCTGATGATCCTGCCGCTCCGCCAGCAGGACATTTCCGACATCATCGCCCGCATCCACTCCGGCACCTTGCGCGGCAAGAGCCTGCTGGAACGCCACACGCACGACCGCCGCCCGCAGGCCAGCTTCCAGGGCCGTCATGTCATCGTGGCAGACGACAATGCGGTCAATCGCGAAGTCATCATCGAAGTGCTCCGCCAGCTCGCTATCTCGGTTGATGTGGCAGTGAATGGCCGCGATGCGGTGGAGATGTGGAAGGCCCGCAAGCCGGACCTGATCTTCATGGACTGCAGCATGCCGGTGATGGACGGCTACACCGCCACGCGCGAAATCCGCGCACATGAGGCAATAGCAATTGCGGGCGGGCATACGCCCGTCATCGCGCTGACCGCCCATGTGGCAGGCACCAGCGCGGAGGAATGGCGCCATGCCGGCATGGACGCCTATATGACCAAGCCTTTCACGCTGAGCCAGATCTTCACTTGCCTTGAAACACAGTTCGCGAGCCGTCCCGTGGCCGCTCTGGACGATCCGCGCCCGGAGAACGATGGTGCGATTCTCGATGAAGCCGTGCTTGGCGATCTGCGCAAGATCGGCGGCAGCACGGCGCTGTTCCATCGCGTGCTCGATCTCTTCGCAGGCCGTGTTCCTCAGGCCGTCGAGCACGTAACGGCCTTGTCGGCGGGCGATGATCTGAAAGCGCTGGCAGATGCGGCCCACGCGTTGAAGTCGATGTGCTCCAACATCGGCGCCTATCGCGCGGTAAGTGCCTGCAACGAACTGGAGCGCGCCGCCCGCAATGGCGGAAATTTCAACGCCGGCGAATTGACCACCGCGATCATTTCGGAGCTGCGCCTGGTCATCAGCATAGTGGACCGGCTTCGCGTGGCTTGAGCTACTCCAGCGGAACGACCTTCACTTTCGCCACGCCCGAAGCAGTCAGCCCCACCACCTTGGCAGCGCCGAGGCTAAGATCGATCACCCGGCCATGCGCGAAGGGGCCACGGTCATTGATGCGCACGATGACCGACTTGCCATTCCTGAGGTTGGTGACCAGAACGCGCGTGCCGAATGGCAGGGTCCGGTGGGCGGCAGTCAATCCATGCGGGTTGAAGCGTTCGCCGTTGGCCGTCCGCTTGCCGTGCTTGTAGTAGGAGGCGACACCAGTCTGCGCGGCCACAGTCTGCGTGACGGCCATCATCGAAACGGCCATCGCACCTGCGAATATCGCCAAACGCATACGCTTCATTGAAATTGACACCCTGCTTTATTTTATTGCAGGGCACCATAGGGTCAATTGCGGCAGCAATGTGTTTAAATATTACGCAAGGGCAACCATGCCATCGAGTGATATCTGCGGGCGCTTTCCGGAAATGAGATCCGCAGTAACCCGCGCCGCGCCATGGCTCATGGTCCATCCCATATGGCCCTGGCCCGTGTTGAACCACAGGTTCTTCATTTTCGAGGCCCCGAGGATCGGCGTTCCTTCGGGCGTCATTGGCCGCAATCCCGCCCAATAGCTTGCCGCATTCCAGTCGGCTCCGTCCGGAAACAGCGTCTTCATCGTGGCGAGCATCGTGGTGAAGTCTTGAGGGCGATGATCGCGCCCATAGCCTGAGAATTCCGCTGTGGCGGTGACGCGGATACGATCGCCATAGGGTGCGTAGGCGACGAGCGTTTCCTCGTCGACGCCGCCAATGGTTGGCGGATTGTTGCGGCCCGCCATGGGTGCTGTGATCGCATAGCCCTTGACCGGATAGATCGGCAGGTCGTGGCCCAGTGGCCGTGCCAGATGAGGCGAATAGACGCCAAGGCACAACACGATCACATCAGCACTCTCGCGGCCCTTGTCCGTGATGACCGCGCTGATGCGGTCGCCCGCCGTCTCGAAACCTGTGATCGTGGTGCCGAATTTGAAGGTGACGCCCTGGGCTTTGAGCCAGTCGCCCATGTTGCGCGCAAACTTGGCGCAATCGCCGCTCTCGTCATCCGGCGCATAGAGTGCTCCGGCGAATTTCTCCTTCACCGGCGCCAGCGCGGGGTCGGTCTTCGCCACCTGGTCGCGGTCCAGTGTCTCGATGCGGCAGCCGTTGTCGGAAAGGATGCGGGACTTGGCCGAAGCGGCCTTCAGTGCGGCCTCCGAGCGGTAGAGATAGAGCAGCCCGCCCGTGCGCCCGTCGAATGCAACGCCGGTGCGCTTCACCGTCTCATGGAAGACATCGAGCGAATAATTGCACAGCTTCACCTTGCGCGTGGTGTTCAGGGCCGCGCGCTCCGGCGTGCATTGCCCCCAGAACCGCCACATCCATTTCCAGAAACGGATATCGGTCGAGAACTTGAAGCGCAGCGCCTGGTCGCCCTTCCACAGCGAGCGCATGAGGATTTTGGGAGCAGCGGGCGATGACCACGCATAGGCATGGCCCGGCGCGAACAGCCCGGCATTCGAGTAACTGGTGAACGAGGCAGGCTCGGCCTCGCGGTCGATCACCGTCACCTCATAGCCATCGCGGTTCAGCTCATAGGCCGTGGTGATGCCGGCGATGCCTGCGCCGAGAACGAGTGCCTTCATGACGTGGCCCTTTTGATCTTGTCCGGAAGCGATGCTAGCAAGAGCACATCATGGCTTCCACCACGCATCCGCATGCCTTCCATTTCGATATGCCCGCCGACAGCTACTGGGAGGCCTCCGCCGACCCTCTGGGAGTTGAGACGCCAGCCTTCACCGGCAGTGAAACCTGCGATATCGCCATCATCGGCGGTGGTTTCACGGGGCTCTCCGCCGCAATCGAATTGGCCTCCCAAGGCATCGACGTGCGCCTTCTTGAAGCAGGCCACATCGCCTGGGGCGCATCGGGCCGCAATGGGGGTTTTGCCTGCATCGGCTCGCACAAGCTGTCCTACGGCGCAATGATCCGTACCTACGGTCTCGATGCCACCAGGCACTTCCACCGCACGATGACGGAGTCGGTCGAGCTCGTGCGTGACAATCTGAACCGCCACGAAATCGACGCCTGGGCCAGCGGCGACGGCGAGGTGACGCTCGCCCATTTGCCCTCGCGCGTTCAGGAACTGCGCGACGAGCAGGCCTATCTCCAACAGACTTTCGGCGAGAAGACGGAGTTTCTCTCCGTCGAAGACCTGAAGGAACGAGGGCTTTGGGCGCCGAAATTCCATGGCGGCCTCAAGGGCGAAACGGGCTTCGGCATCCACCCGCTGAACTACGCCAGGGGCCTCGCCCGCGCCGCCACGAAAACAGGCGCGAAACTTCACGCAAATTCGCGCGTCATCCGCTGGGAAGAGCGCGATGGCGCCCATCATCTCGTCACCGCCAATGGCACGCTGAGGGCCGCCCGCGTCCTCGCCGCCACCAATGGCTACACGCCGGAGGATGTCTCGCCCCGCCACGCGGGCCGCATCATGCCGGCACTTTCCTCGATCATCGTGACGAGGCCCCTGAGCGAGGACGAGCGAAAGTCCCAGGGCTGGACGTCCGCGCTCATGGCCTATGACTCGCGGAAGCTCCTGCATTACTTCCGCCTGCTGCCAAACGGCCGCTTCCTCTTCGGCGGCCGTGGCGGAACGGATGCCTCGAACGCCGGAGCGGAAGCCTACCGCCCGGTCCTGACCTCGGCCTTCCACGATCTCTTCCCGGAATGGCGGAATGCCGACATTACACATTACTGGCGGGGCTTCGTCTGCCTCGCCTATGACCTCGTGCCCTATGTCGGGCCGCTGGATGAGAAGAAGACTGTGTGGACGGCGCTCGCCTATCACGGCAATGGCGTCGCCATGGGCTCGTGGTGCGGCCGCGCCGTGGCGAGGGCCATGACAAACAGAACGGCGCGCGAGGAACTCCCGAAAGTCCTCACGCGCCGTCTTGCAAAGTTTCCGCTTGCCCCCTTCCGCCCGCTCTATCTGAAGGGCGCCTATGTCTGGTACGGCTGGAAAGACGCTCGATAATTACCTGCGGCCGCCCTTCTTGGCGGCCTTGCGCGCGGCGATCTTGGCGGCGCGCGCAGGTCCAACCTTCTTGGCAGCACCGGTCTTCTTCGCAGCACCGGCGGCCTTCTTCGCAGCGCCAGCCTTGCGGGCTGCACGCCGCGCGACGCCGGGGCCTTCGCGCTCGATTGCGGCTTCAACCATGATCTCGACGTCGAGACCCGGCGCTGCAAGCTTCGATTCGACGGTGGCACGCGCTGGCGTCTGGCCGGGAACGACCCAGGCATCCCAAGCTTCGTTCATCTGCGCGAAGGTCGAGATATCGGTCAGCCAGATATTGGCCTTGAGGATATTGGCCTTGTCGGTGCCGGCTTCCTTCAGCGTCTCTTCGATCTGCGCCAGAACATCGGCGGTCTGTTCCTTCACCGATTTTCCGGCGGCAGCTTCGGCTACATAACCTGCGAGATAGACCTTGTTGCCATGGATGACGGCAGAGCTCATGCGGTTGCCCGCGCCGATACGCTTCAGTTTCATGTTTCGAGTCTCCCTGTTGAAATGGACAACTTGTCCTAGCCCCTCTTCGTCACGGCTTCAATGACGGCCAGCAGCACGCGCGGAAGAATCTCGAAGGCGTAGGGCGCGTGCAGCCGTTCCAGCCAATGGTGATAGTCTCTGCCCCACGGCCCGATGTTGATGCAGGGATAATTGGCCGCCTCCGGCATGGTGAAGCTGGTGCCCCACACCGGCGTGTTGGCGGCAGCAGCCGAGAGATCGCCAGAGGCTTCGCCAAAGAAGCTCATATCGGAAATGCCGGGAAAGTAACGCACGGACGAGAGCCCGAATGGTTTGGCCGCAGCCATGATCGCGTCTTCCAGCCCGCCATCGGAAAGTGACACCGCCGGATAGGGAATGGAGCCGAACCCCATGACGACGGCAGGCCCGGCAAGCCCCGATTTCGCCCATGCGAATGCCGTCATCAGCTTGGCGCGCTCCGGCAGATCGAGATCGGTCAGCGCCGCGATCTCTTTCGCTTTCGCGTCGAGTTCAGCCTTCGGCACGCGCGCCGCCAGCTCGGCATAGCTCATCACCGGAATGTCGCGCTGAACCTTGTGCGACGCACGCGCCATGGCGCGGCGTGCCAGCATCAGGGAAATGTCGAAGACCTCTGCCGCCGAGCGCCTGTGCTGCAGTGTGTTCCAGTAGAGCCAGCTTTGCGCCGGTGTCGTCACATTATATCCGGACTTCAGATCCTTCGCATGAAGTGCGGTGGGCGGTGCCGCGATCTCGTCACCGCTCACTTCCGCCAGTTCCGGTGCCATCTCGAATTCGGTCAGAAGCTCGGCACCGAGATAAGCGGAATTGACGCCATCCTGCGGATAGCACGCGTGCGCCTCTTTCCCCACGACGAAGGCCGTCAGCAGCTGTTTGCCAATGGAGCCGAACGCGACAACGCGGCCCGCAGCGCCATCGCCCTGATCAGAAATGGCATCGAGGTTGATGACGAGTGCGATATCGAGATCATGCTCGCGCGCAATTTTGGGCAGCAGCGGCACGGCGGCGCGCGCCCCCGCCGAACGGTCCTCCTCGTCGGCAACGCCGATGAACAGCAGATTGGCATCGCCGGAATAGGCCTCCATCGCTGCGATCCCCGCAGCAAGCCCCGCCTTCATGTCGAGAAGCCCGCGTCCGGGCAGGAACTGGCCGCTCTCGAAATCGGCCAGCGCCAATGGATATTCTCCGCTCCGGCGAAGCCGCTCGATGATTTGCGGCAGCAGCTTCTCCGGCTCGAAGGCCGATGCCTTTAGAGCACCATAATCATCGACCGGCACCACGTCGAAATGCCCAGTGAGCACGATGGTGAGGCGGCTCTTGCCCCGTTTCAGTGCGAACACATTGCTGCGCCCCGCCGCGTCGCCGGGAACCGCAGCCGCCCACACGCGGTCGAAATACGAGAGACTGTCCGCAAGCCGTCCCGCCAGAGCCGCTTCTTCCATGCTCCCCGTCACAGAAGCCCATGATGTCATCGTCAGCGCGATACCCGCGCGTGCCCCGCCAATGAGTTGCTTCCCGGCCCCTGTGATTTCATCTAAGCTCGTTCCATGCGCAATCGCTTCATGGACTGGTTTGGCCTATCGGCTCCGATCGTTCAAGCACCCGTCGAAGGCCCCGAAAGCCTCGCCTTGGCGATGGCGGTTTCCAAGGCTGGCGGCATAGGCTCAGCCGCCATGACATGGGTAGACCGCGACACGGGGCTCGCCGCAGTGTCGGCGCTCAAGGCTATGGACCACCCATTCATCTGCAACTTCGTTCTCCGCTTTGGCACCATGGCCCCTGGGCAATATCTTGACGCGGGGCTTCCATCCGTCACCCTGTCGTGGGGCATCGACGCAGCACTCATTGCAGCCTTCAAGTCTCGCGGGACCAGAGTTGGCGTTCAGGTCGGTTCGGTCGAAGGCGCAATCGCAGCCATTGCGGCAAAAGCTGATTACATTCTCGTTCAGGGGATCGAGGCCGGTGGCCATGTACAGTCCTCGACGCCGCTGCATCGTCTGCTCGCCGAAACCATTGCCATTGCCGGTGAGACCCCGGTCATTGCCGCCGGAGGATTGACGACAGGCTCCGACATTGCCAGCGTGATGAAAGCCGGTGCGCAAGGCGCAATGCTTGGAACGCGCTTCGTCGCCTCGGTGGAGTCCTCGGCTCATGAGGCTTACAAACAGGCCCTTGTCGCAGCCCACGCCGAAGACACCGTCTACACCAATTGCTTTGACATCGGCTGGCCATATGCCATGTCGCGCGTCCTGCGCAACGAGACCTTTAAGGCATGGGAAGCGGCTGGCAACCCGGAAGCTCCCAATCGCCCGGGCGAAAATGACGTCATCTTCCGGCGGCGGGGAGAAGACATGGTCCGCTACGGCGACAACTGGCCGGACAAGACGTCCGAAGGCAATCCTCTCGCAGGCTGCCTCTATGCCGGCATGGGCATCGATGGCATCACAAGCATCCGTCCGGCTGCCGAAATC
>JBKJQU010000256.1:0-2673 GCA_046594995.1 Aestuariivirga sp. | reverse complement strand
GGCCATCTGGAGAAGATGACGGCAACCGAAAACCTGGCCTCCAATCACAACGCTGCGGCGATCATCTTCGATCAGGCCATCCGTGAACTGATGGTTCTGGTGAAGGCCCATGGCGGGAGCGAGCAGAGCGTCTGGGGCATGCCGGGTGCCGGCGATCTCTATGTCACCTGTCAGGCCGGACGCAATTCGAGGCTCGGCAACAACCTCGGCCGCGGCCTCACCTATCGGCAGACCAAGGAAGGCCCGATGAAAGGTGACACAATCGAAGGCGCCGAACTCGGCGTCAATGTCGCGGCCACGCTTCGCGCCATGATGGCGAAAGGCGCGCTTAATCAAAAAACCCTGCCTCTTACCTCCGCCCTGCTCGATGCGCTGACGCAGGACTCGCCCCTTGATATTCCCTGGACCTCGTTCCATCGGCCAGCCTGAGCAGCAACATGGAAGACGCCGAAACCCGTAACGTGGCCATCGACAGATCCACCTCGCTGGTGGATACAGTCACGATTCTTCAGGTAAACCCCGAAGAGCAGATGGCGACGCGCGCCGCATGGCTCTATTTCGTGGCTGGCCTCACCCAGGCGCAAATCGGCAAGAAGCTCGGGCTCAACCGCACGAGGGTCAATCGCCTTCTTGCGCAGGCCCGCGATCAGGGTCTCGTCCAGATCAACATCACCGGCCGCCTCTCGGAATGCGTGGCGCTTGAAGAGCAGCTGAAGAAACAATACGGCCTTGATGACGCGACCGTGGTGCCAACGCCTCCCGATCAGGCGCTGATCCCGCAGGTCATCGCCACGGCAGCAGGTGCGGCCCTGGCCGAGCGCCTGAAGGATGGCATGTCGGTGGGCGTCGGCTGGGGCCGGACCTTGCGCCTTTCGATCCAGTCCGTGCCGCGCCGTTCGCTGAAACGCCTGTCCGTCGTGTCGCTGCTGGGCGGCCTCACCCGCGGCTCCGCCATGAACCCGCATGAGACGGCATCGCATCTTGCTGATCTTGTCGGCGCGCAATGCTACTATGTCGCCGCTCCGGCCCTTACCGATACGGAATCGACCAGAGACCTGCTGATCGCCCAGCCCATGCTGCGGGAAATTTTCGAGAGGGGCGAGAAGGTCGATCTTGCTTTCCTGTCCGTCGGCGAACTCTCCCATGCTTGCACCATGACGCGCGTCGGCCTCGTCTCGCGGGACGAGGTGGACAGTCTCGTCGAAGCCGGCGCCGTGGGCGATATCTGCGCTCATTGGGTGGATGACGAGGGCCGCCTCGTGGACCATCCGCTGAACTCGCGCGTCGTGGCGCTGTCGCCCGGGAAACTCCGTGGCATTCCCTGCGTTGTCATTGCATCGGGCGGCAAGTCGAAGACCGCCGCCTTGCGGGGCGTGCTGAAGGGTGGCATGTGCGACGTTCTCATCACCGATGAACAGACCGCCAGTGCTATCCTTGCAATGGAAGCGAAATAACGATGGACGTCGTACTGGGCATCGACATCGGAACGTCCGGTGTCCGCATTGCCGCAACGGATCGGGACAACGCACTGAAAGCGATGGCCTCGGCCCGGATCATGGCCCCTCTGCAAAACTTCGGCCGTGCCCTTCAGGACCCCTTGATCTGGTGGAATGCCACCGTTGAGGCCTTCCGGAATCTTGATCTTTCCGGCCTCACCGTGCGCGCCATCGCGATTGATGGAACATCAGGAACCATTCTGCCCATCACTGCCGATGGCACGCCCGCCGGCCTCGCCTCGATGTACAATGATGTGGCGGATGCCGCACTGCTCGCACTCGTCGCCGCCGCCGCCCCAAGGGAAACCGCGGCCCTTGGCGCAACGTCGCCGCTGGCCCGTGCGATGGAGATGCGAAGTGCAGGCCAGCGCATCATCCATCAGGCGGACTGGATCATGGGCCAGCTCTCCGGCCGCTATGACGTGACCGATGAAAACAATGCGCTGAAATCCGGCTACGATCCGCTCACGCGCCAATGGCCGGAGTGGATCGGCGCCACCGGCTTCGATGCGAAGCTGTTTCCGGCTGTGGTTCCCGCCGGCACGAAGGTCGCAACGATCTTGGCGGAGATCGCCGATCAATTCAATCTTCCGCGCGACGTGGCAATCGTCTCGGGCACCACCGATGGCTGCGCGGCCTTCCTCGCCAGCGGCGCCACGGAAGCAGGCAACGGCGTCACCTCGCTCGGCACCACGCTCACACTGAAGCTTCTGTCCGCCAGGCCCGTCTTCGCACCGGACTTCGGCATCTACAGCCATCGCATCGGCGACCAGTGGCTGGCAGGCGGCGCATCGAACACGGGAGGCGCTGCCATTGGCAAATACTTCACGAAGGAAGATCTCGCCCGCCTCACGCCGCTGCTCGATCCCGGCACGCCCACGGGCCTCGATTACTACCCGCTGCCGAAGCCAGGCGAGCGCTTCCCCGTGAATGATCCCAACTTCCAGCCGCGTCTTGAGCCGCGGCCCTCCGATGACCGCATCTTCTTCCAGGCGATCCTCGAAGGCATCGCCCGCATTGAAGCCGAAGCCTATGCCAAGCTGGGTGAACTCGGCGCATCGCCTCTGGCCTCCATCCGCACCGCAGGCGGCGGCTCTTCAAACCCCGCTTGGACGAAAATGCGCCTGCGCGCACTCGGCGTGCCTGAGCGTTCCTCCCTCAGCGAACATGCGGCGGT
>JBKJQU010000222.1:0-3844 GCA_046594995.1 Aestuariivirga sp. | reverse complement strand
AGTCGGCGAACAGGGCCGCCATCTCGGATTGCGATTTGAAATAGTGCTCCGGCGTCAGCCGCCGCCGGTCCTCGGCGATCAGCACCTCGCCTTCCGCGATGCAAATTAGCGCATCATGCGCGGCATAGTCCGATGATTTTGCAAAATAGGGTTCATTGGTAGCAACGAGCGGCACGCTATGCGCATAGGCGATCTCGATCAGCCCCGTCTCTGCCTGCCGTTCCGCCGCCTGCCCATGCCGTTGCAACTCGATATAGAGGCGGTCGCCAAAAACAGCCTTCAACCGCTGCACCAGATCAATGGCAAGCGTTCCCTGCCCTGCAACGAGCGCCTCGTTCACGGGGCCGTCGGGCCCGCCGGTGAGGCAGATCAATCCATCGCTATGCTGGACGAAATAGTCCCACGTCACGTGGTGTTCGGCATTGTCGGGCGTTTGGAGATATGCGCGGCTCGAAAGCTTCATCAGGTTGCGGTAGCCGGTCTCGTCTTTCGCCAGCAGCGCCAGCGACGGGATGCGCCGCAAGCCCAGCCCCGGTTTCAGGGCGCCCTCCTTCACTTCTTCCAGATCCACCTTCAGCGTGCAGCCGATGATGGGCTGGATACCCTTTTCCGCCATGGCGTCGGAGAATTCGAGCGCGCCGAACAGGTTGCCCGTATCGGTGATCGCCACCGCCGGCATCCTGGCGTCCTTCGTCAGCGCGGCCAGAGCCTTGATCTGGAGCGCCCCTTCGGACAGCGAGTATGCCGAATGCGTGCGCAAATGCACGAAGGTCACGCGAGCTGAGTCTGTGGATGCCATGGCCCATATGATAGCCAATGGTGGCCGCAGTTACACGCCTTCGGATTCGTCGTGCACAGTTACCGCATGCGCGCCCTCGTAGGCGGCCAGGAACATCGCCAGATTGTCGGAAAGATGCTCCGTAAGGTAACCGCCCTCCTGGACGATCACGGTCGGCAGGCAGAGAGACGCAATCTGCTCGGCAATGCGGGCAAATCCACCCTGCGTCACGCTCCCACCTTTCAGCGGATCGGCCTCATGGGCATCCAGCCCCAGCGCAATCACCAGCGCACCGGGCCGGTACTCCGCAATCCGCGCCAGCGCCGTGTCGAGGGTTGCAAGCCATTGATCGTCGCCTGCCCCCACATCCACCGGCAGGTTGAGGTTATAGCCAGTGCCCTGGCTTTCACCCGCTTCCGCCGCACCGCCCCAGTAATAGGGATAGTAAACCGCCGGATTGGCGTGGATCGAAACGGTGAGCACGTCGGGCCGGTGATAGAAGATGGCCTGCGTGCCGTTGCCGTGGTGAACGTCCACGTCCAGAATGGCCACGCGCTCATGCACACTGCGAAGCTGCTGGGCCACGAGGGCCGAGTTGTTCAGATAGCAAAATCCACCTGCCTTGTTGGCATAGGCATGGTGCCCCGGCGGCCGGCACAGCGCATATGTCACGGACTCGCCTTTGAGGCAAAGGTCCGCTGCCGTCTGCCCCGTCATCGCGGAGGCTGAAACCGCGCTCCAAGTCTTGGCGGTGATGGCGCAGGAAAAATCCATCAGAAACCGGCCGGCCATTGCCATGATATGATGGCTCTCGTTCAGCGTCTTTCCCATCGGCCTCAGGCTGGCCATCATTTCAGGAGCCGCGCCCTCGATCATCGACCACTCTTCGAAACCGGTCTTCAGGAAGTTCAGGTAACGTGGCGCATGGATGCCGCTCAGCAGCGCCTCGTCGAATTTCCGCGCCGCGCAAATCTGGGCTCCCGATTGCCGTGCCCCATCAAGCAGCGCGCGCGCCCGGTCAGGACTTTCGGGATAGCTGACGATATGTCCCTTGCTCAGGAAGCGCGATGGCGCATGGCCAAGCTGGATCGCGGAAAACACGGCCTTCATTCTAACCCTCGACGATCCTGCCCTGATCGAGCCTGGCAATGCGGCTCATGCCGGCCGCCAGTTCATGATTATGCGTTGCCACCAATGCGCCAAGCCCCTCTTCCGCGATGAGCCGCATCAGCTCCGCGTGAACATTGGCCGCCGTGCCGGGGTCAAGGTTGCCGGTGGGCTCGTCCGCCAGAAGCAGCAGCGGCTTGTTCGCAAGCGCGCGCGCAATCGCCACGCGCTGCTGCTCGCCGCCCGAAAGTTCGCTCGGCCGATGCTCGATGCGGGGACCAAGTCCCATGCGGTTGAGAAGATCCTTCGCACGCGCGGCCGCTGCCGTCCGCGTTGTCCCTGCGATCAGCTGCGGCATCATCACATTTTCGAGCGCGGAGAATTCCGGAAGCAGGTGGTGGAACTGGTAAACGAATCCGATGCCGATGCGGCGGATGCGCGTGCGCGCCGCATCGTCGAGCTTGGCGCAACTCTGCCCGGCGATCAGCACCTCGCCCGCGGTCGGTGCTTCAAGCAGGCCCGCGATGTGAAGCAGCGATGATTTACCCGATCCCGACTGGCCGACAAGCGCCACGATCTCACCGGGATAGACCGACAGGCTCAGGTCTTTGAACACGTCGAGCCGTCCTGCGCCCTCGGCGTAGGAACGCGCGAGCCCGCGCAACTCCAGTGCTGGCACAGTCCTGTTCATTCGTACCGGAGTGCTTCCACGGGGTCGAGCCGTGCCGCCCGCCATGAGGGATAGAGCGTCGCAGCGAAGGAAAGACCAAGCGCCATCAACACGATGGAAAATGTCTCCCACGAATCCATCTTCGCTGGAAGCTGCGCCAGGTAATAGAGTTCCGGGTTGAACGGATCGACACCCGAAATCCACGAGATGAATTGCCGGATGCGCTCGGTGTTGAGGCAGATCAGCAGCCCGGCGAGAAAGCCCGCAAGCGTCCCAACCGTTCCGATGGCCGCACCAGTCAGGAAGAACACGCGCTGTATCGATCCGCGCGTGGCCCCCATGGTGCGGAGAATCGCGATGTCGCGGCCCTTGTCCTTCACCAGCATGATGAGGCCGGAAATGATGTTGAGCGCCGCCACGAGGATGATCATCGTCAGCACGAGGAACATCACGTTCCGCTCCACCGCCAGCGCGTTGAAGAAGGTCATGTTCCGCTGTTTCCAGGTGTTCACCTGCATGCCTTCGCCTGCGGCTTCCGTCAGTGGCAGGAGCATTTTTTCGATGTCGTCGGGCTTCTCGACCATCACCTCGATCTGGCTGACGCCTTCGTCCGTCACGAAATAATCCTGTGCCTCGGCCAGTGGCATATAGATGACGTTCTCGTCGTAATCCGACATGCCCACCTTGAAGATCGCCACCACCGGATATTCGCGGATGCGCGGCGCATTGCCGACGATGGTATCGGGCCCCTCCGGCGAAATGATCGTGATCGAGGAGCCCAAGCCCAGCTGATGCCGCCACGCCATGCGCTCGCCGATTGCAACACCCTCGGAAGCATCGAAGCCGACGAACGAAGACTTCTCGTCCGGAATGCCCTGCTCTTTGAATGCGGTGCGGAGATTTTCGTTGTTGAGGCTCGGCAGCTTCTGGATGTCGGCTTCCGAAATGCCGCGCACCAGCGCGCCCGTATTGTTGCGGAGCGAGGATGCCATCGCTTGGCCCTCGACCAGTGCCACCGCGCGCGTGACACCCGGAATGGCAGCCAGCCGCGCCTGCAGGGTCTTGTAGTCTTCAACCGGCGCTGAGTTCGCCTGATACACGCTCGCATGACCCTGGAAGCCTAGAATCTTGTCCAGCAACTCGGCCCGGAATCCGTTCAGCACCGCCATCACCACGATCAGCGTCGCAACGCCCAGCAGGATGCCGAGGAACGAGAACAGCGATATGACCGAGATGAAACCTTCGCGCCTGCGCGCGCGCAGATAGCGGCCCGCCAGCATCCACTCGAA
>JBKJQU010000194.1:0-28797 GCA_046594995.1 Aestuariivirga sp. | reverse complement strand
CCGAGAGCGTTGAATCATCAACCGGCGCACCATCCGAAATCACCATGAGGATGCGGCGCTGCTCCTGGCGTGCCAGCAGCCGGTTATGCGCCCAGATCAGCGCCTCGCCGTCGATATTCTCCTTCAGCAATCCTTCGCGCATCATGAGGCCAAGGTTGCGGCGCGCGCGGCGCCACGGCATGTCGGCGGACTTATAGATGATGTGGCGAAGATCGTTCAGACGGCCGGGGTTCGCGGGCTTGTTCGATGCCAGCCACTTCTCGCGCGACTGGCCGCCCTTCCACGCCCTTGTGGTGAAGCCGAGGATTTCGACCTTCACGCCGCAGCGTTCCAGCGTGCGCGCCAGAATATCGGCGCAGGTGGCGGCAACGGTGATGGGGCGGCCGCGCATCGAACCCGAATTGTCGAGCAGCAGGGTCACCACCGTGTCGCGGAACTCGGTGTCCTGCTCCATCTTGAAAGACAAGGGATGCATCGGATCGATGACGACACGCGTAAGGCGCGCCGCATCGAGAACGCCTTCCTCGAGATCGAAATCCCATGAACGGTTTTGCTGTGCCATCAGGCGGCGCTGCAGGCGGTTGGCAAGTCTGGCCACTACGCCCTGAAGGCTGGCGAGTTGCTTGTCGAGATAGTTGCGAAGCCTTGTCAGCTCCTCTGTGTCGCAAAGGTCTTCGGCGGAGATTTCCTCGTCGAACTGATTGGTGAAAACCTTGTAGAAATCGTCGTTCGATAGCGACGAGAAAGGAAGCTGCGGGCGCCATGGCTCCTCGCCGTCCGACTCTTCTTCGCCCGCCTCATCGTCGGGCTGCTCGTCGACGTCCATCTGGCGGGCGTCCATTTCAGCTGCTTCGGATTCGCCTTCGGCGTCCTGCATTTCCTCCATGGACTGCTGAGAGCTTTCCTGCTCCTCGCCTTCAGGCGTCTCCTGCCGCTCGCCCGAATCCTCTTCAGGCTCCTGGTTCTCGTCGTTCTGGTTGGACTGGTCCGGGTCGTCGCCAAGCTCATCCGACATGTCGAGGGCCGCGATGATAGCGCGAGACATGCGGGCGAAGGCTGCCTGATCGTGAATGCTGTCACCCAGATTGGCGAGCTGCGCCTGCGCCTTCTCCTCGATCCACGGACGCCAGAGATCGACCATGGAGCGCGCACCTTCGGGCGGCTCTGCACCCGTCAGCTTCTCGCGCACCAGAAGGGCCACGGCCTCATCCAAGGGCGCATCCTTGCGGTCGGTGTAGCGTGCAACGTCCTTTTTGCGGTAACGGTCGTCCAGCATCGCAGCCAGATTGTTCTTCATGCCGGGCATGGCATTGGCGCCAAGCGCCTCGATGCGGGCTTCCTCCACCGCCTCGAACACGGCGCGCGCGTTCTTGCCCTGCGGCTGGTAGTGGTTGTGGACCTTGTCGTTGTGGTTCGCCACGCGAAGCGCGAAGGCATCGGACAAGCCCCGCACGATGGCGATATCCGAGGCTTTCAGCTCATTGGCGATCTGCGGCAGCTTGGCGCGATTGCCTGATAGAGATGGCGTCTCGTTGCCAAAAGCCACGGAAAGCTCCGGGTCCTCGGCAATCGTCTTCATCGCGATCGTCAGAACGCGCTTGAACTCGGCAGACGGTGAATCCTTGTCAGCGGCCACCGCAGATCACCGTCTCAGGCGATTGCGACGTGGGCGGAGGATTCGGGCAGTTCCTCGCCGAAGCAGCGTTGATAGAATTCGGCGACGACGCTGCGCTCAAGCTCATCGCACTTGTTGAGGAAGGTGACGCGGAAGGCAAAGCCCACATCGCCGAAGATTTCGGAATTCTGCGCCCAGGTGAGCACGGTGCGCGGGCTCATGACGGTCGAAATATCGCCCTGCATGAAGGCGTTGCGCGTCAAGTCCGCCACGCGGACCATGTTCGAGATGATCTTGCGGCCCTTGTCGTTCTGGTAGTGCTTCGACTTCGCGAGAACAATGTTTACTTCCTGCGCGTGCGGCAGGTAGTTGAGCGCGGTGACGATGGACCAGCGGTCCATCTGCGCCTGGTTGATCTGCTGCGTGCCGTGATAGAGGCCCGTTGTGTCGCCAAGGCCAATGGTGTTGGCCGTGGCAAACAGGCGGAAAGCCTGGTGCGGGCGGATCACCTTCGACTGGTCGAGCAGCGTGAGCTTGCCGGAGGATTCGAGAATGCGCTGGATCACGAACATCACGTCCGGGCGGCCGGCGTCATACTCGTCGAACACGAGGGCCACGTTGTGCTGATAGGCGAAAGGTAGAATACCTTCGCGGAATTCGGTGACCTGCTTGCCATCCTGCAGCACGATCGCGTCCTTGCCGATTAGGTCAATGCGGCTGATGTGGCTGTCGAGGTTGATGCGGATGCAAGGCCAGTTGAGGCGGGCCGCGACCTGCTCGATATGGGACGACTTGCCGGTGCCGTGATAACCCGTCACCATCACGCGGCGGTTGAAAGCGAAGCCCGCGAGGATCGCGACCGTCGTCTCGCGATTGAAGAGATAGTCCTCGTCAAGGTCCGGTACATGTTCCGAGGTCTTGGAGTAAGCGGGAACTTCGAGATTGGAATCGAAGCCGAAAAGCTGCTTCACCGACACCTTGATGTCGGGCATGCCGTTCGCCTCGCCATTGGCCTTTGCATTCATGTTATGAAATCTTCATGTTCCAGGTTTCGCGGGGCGTTTTAGACGTTCAGACAAGGCAGGGCAAGGCTCAGGGTACGCCTAGCAGAACCCACTAGAACGCAGGTGATCGTAGGCCTGGATCACCGACTTCAACGTATCTTCATTGGCCCTGCTGCCGCCGTTTGCATCAGGGTGAAGGCGTTTCACCAGCGTCTTGTACTGCGTCTTCACCTGTTCGGCGGTTGCGGTATCGTCAAGACCAAGCGTTTGCAGGGCCTTTCGTTCCGTGCCGCGAAGAGCGCGGCCAGATGGATGGTGGCCCGGCTGCTTTTCGGCCGAGCTATTGAGGCCGAAGGGATCGGTGCGCATCTGCTGGGCCTTGCGGCGCACACTCGATGCGGTTGCCGTTGCGTTCTGGCCGAGCTTCCATGTGGGACGATGCCCCAGGCGGGAATCCTTCTGGAAGTCCGCCATCTCGTCGTCCTTCATGCCAGCGAAATAGTTGTAGGTCTTGTTATACTCCTGCACATGCGCGGTGCAATAGTTGTAGAACTTTCCCTCGTGGCCCCGGCCCATGGGAGCCTTGTGGCGCGCAGGACGCGGGCAATCCGGCCAGTCGCATTGCGGAACGGCTTCGGCCACGGGCTTGCCGCCCGCGGGCTTCACGCGGATCTTGTCGAAGTATTTTGAATCGAGTTTCATCGTTGGCGATTATGGTGGTAGTGACGGCGGCAAGCAAGCATTGGTGTAGGCAAGAGACAAGATGACACCCGAGACGAATCTGGGACCCGTCGGACAAACAATCTCCGCAAAGCTCAGGCAAAGATTCTCGCCTGCGGCGCTGGACGTGATTGACGAGTCCTATCAGCATGCCGGGCATTCGGGCTCCCGCCCCGATGGGGAAAGCCATTTCAGGGTCAAGATCGTCGCCGAGGCATTTCGCGGCAAGTCGCGTGTCGACCAGCACCGGATGGTGAATGCAGCCCTGGCCGAAGAGTTGCGTGAACGCGTTCATGCGCTGACGATTCAGGCTTCTGCTCCCGCAGCGACACCGCAACTGGCATTCGAGGCGCTGAAGGCGGAGGATCAACGGCTCATCGATCTGCTGCGCGATGCAGGCCTTCCCACGGACGATCTCTCCGGCAAGGCGTTTTTGGGCATCGTCGATGAAACTGGACAACTTCTGGCTTGCGGTGGCATCGAGGCGCGGGGCGATTGCGCCTTGCTGCGCTCTGTCGCGGTGATGGCGGGCAAGCGCAAGGGCGGGCTCGGCTCAACGATCACGCTGAAGCTTCTGGCCGAAGCGCGGAACGGCGGCGCGCAGGCGGCCTATCTGCTGACGAATTCGGCGGCCGGCTTCTTTGAGAGCCTCGGCTTCAACGCGATCGAACGCGCGAATGTGCCCGCATCCATCCAGGCCACAAGCCAGTTCAGCGGCACGGCATGTTCCTCCGCCCAGCCTATGGTTCAGGTGTTGAAGCCGGCGTGATTTCGGCTGCATTGCGGCGGTGGAAATAGACTTGGCCGGCGAACCAGCGCATCGGCGCGGTGCCGATGATGAGGTTATACATCCAGTTGGGTGGCCCGGCATCCATCACGCTGCGCAGTGCCAGCTTCTTCATGAAGGATGGCAGCTCACGCGCGAGCACGTGCCCAGGTGGCGGTCCATGCCGCTCCAGATGATCCGCGATCAATTGCGCCGCGCGCCTGCCATAGCGGAATGCGAGGCGGATGCCGCCGCCGGTCAGGGGCGACACATGGCCCGCCGCATCACCGATCAGCAACACGTTCTGTGCCGCGAAGGGTGATACAGGCCCGCCGCAGGGAATGAGGCCGCTGCGGCGCTCCTTCACGCGCGCGCCTGAATAACCGAAGACGCTTTCAGTGTGGCTGAGAAAGGCTTTCAAGTCGGGCTTCACGCGGTCGTTCGTGGCAAGGCCCACCTGGAAAAAACCCGGCGCGGGTGCGACCCATGCGAGATAACCCCGCGCCAGCCTCGTATCTAGGAAGCAATGCAGAAGATCGGGATCGGCCCTGGGCAGGTCCTCGTACTCGACTTCAAGGCCGGTGAGGAATTTGGTATTGCGCCCGAGGCTGAAAAGTTTCGCAATAGTCGAGCGTGCACCATCCGCGCCCACGAGATAGCGCGTGGAAAGATCGAACTGCGGCAGGTCGAAGCCCGTTTCCGTGCGGGTGAAACGCTCGAACTTCCGTCCACAGATGATTTCGGCGCCGGCGCGGCGTGCCTCGTCTGCAAGCCAGCGGATGAGGCCCGCGGTATCGGTGGTCAGGAAGTAATAGTCGCGCGACGACAGGTCGATATGTTTCAGCGACGGGGAATAAAGCCTGACGCCATGAATGGTGCGCGAGAACTGCGGTGGCATATCGACCTCGTCGACAGCTTCCTTCACCAGAATGCCGGTGGTGTGGATGCGCGCACCGGGCTCGTCCTTCGCTTCGATGACAATGGTTTTCAGGCCGCGCAAGGCCGCCGTTTTCGCGCAGATCAGGCCTGCGAAACTGGCGCCAATGATGACGAGGTCAACCGCCCGAGGCTTCATCGCCATCGCGTTTCAGGGCACTGAGGCGGATTGCCGTCACCTGATGCTTGCGTTTCTTGAGGATCTCGAAGCGAAAACCATGGAAGCTGAAGGCCTGGCCGACTTCCGGAATCATGCGGGCTTCATGAATGACGAGGCCCGCTAGCGTATTGGCCTCTTCATCCGGCAAGTTCCAGTCGAAAGCGCGGTTCAGGTCGCGGATCGGCACGCCGCCATCGACGAGATAGGAGCCATCGGGCTTGGGACGCACGCCCATCGCAACGGCATCATGCTCATCCTTGATGTCGCCGACGATCTCCTCGATGATATCCTCAAGCGTGACGAGGCCCTGCACCTCGCCATACTCGTCGACGGCGATGGCGAAGTGACTTTTCTTGCGCAGGAAGGCGTTGAGCTGATCGGGAATGGCGCGGGTATCGGGCACAAACCATGGTGTCGAGAGAATGTCCTCGATCACGAGCTTCGCCGCATCGCCATTATGCTTCTGGAGTGCCGCGAACAGATTTTTCGCATGCAGCACACCGATGATGTTGTCGGGTGTTTCCTTCCAGACGGGAATGCGCGTATGGCCGCTCTTCAGAACCATGGCGACGATGTCCTTCGGGTCTTCGTCACCATCGATCATGGTCATCCTGGTGCGATGGACCATGATGTCGGAGATTTCGAGATCCTGCATCGCCAGGATGCCGCCCAGCATGTCGCGGTCATTCTTGATGACGGTGCCTTCCTTCATATGGAGGTCGATCGCCTCGCGCAGTTCTTCGTGCACGGATTGCGCGTCGTTCTGCCCGTTGAGGCCGATCAAGTGCAACAGGCTGCGCGATGCCGCGTCAAGCCCGTCTGCCACCGGCCCCAGTACATGGACCACAAACCTTATCGCTTGTGCCGAGGCGACAGCGTAGTGCTCGGCCCGGGCCATCGCCAGGCTGCGGGGCAGCGCCGTTCCGAAAAGGGTGAAGGCCAGGATGGCCAGCGCGGCCCCGAGCCAGGCACCGGGAGCCGTGAAATGCCGTGTGAACAGGATTGTGCCGCAGACTGCCGCGGCAATGGTTGTCAGCATCTTCCCAAGATGAAGCGCATTCAACGTGCGCCGTTCCGTGTCGAGCAACCTCATTATTGTGGAGGCCCGCTTCGCGCCGCGTTTTTCCAGTTCTCCGATGCGCGTGCGCGAGGCTTCGGCAAGTGCGGCCTGCGAGCCAGTGAGGAAGGCGGAGACGACAACCAGAAAGAAGATCGCAGCTATGGTCAACCCGAGATCGAGACTCATCGCTGGCGAAGATCCTCTGTCAGAAAATCAAGAACGTCATGATCGGCGACATCCTTGGCAATGAAGGCCTCGCCGATGCCCTTCGTTAAAATGAAGGTAAGGCGGCCGCCCTGTGCCTTCTTGTCCTGCCGCATGATGTCGAGCAGGGTTGCTGGCGGCGGAAGCTCCCCTGAAATCTGCGAGGCATGGACGGGGAGGCCAACGCTCTTCAGGTGCGATGCCACACGCTCTGCCGTGCCGGGCGCGCAAAGCTTTTGGCGCTCGGAAAAGCGGAAGGCCTGCACCATGCCGATCGATACGCCCTCGCCATGGAGAAGACGGCTGGAATAGCCCGTGGCGGATTCAAGCGCATGGCCGAAAGTGTGGCCGAGATTGAGCAGCGCTCTCACGCCGGTTTCGGTCTCATCCTCGGCGACGATACGGGCCTTGGCCTTGCAGGATTGCTTGATGGCATGGATGCGCGCCTGGGTGTCGCCGCGCATAATGGCGGGGGCCGCGCCTTCCAGCCATTCGAAGAAACCTCGATCTCCCAGCAATCCATACTTCGCGACTTCGGCATAACCTGAGGCCAGTTCGCGTCTTGGCAGCGTGTTGAGCAGGTTGATGTCGGTGATGACGGCGAGTGGCTGGTGAAAGGCGCCGATCAGATTCTTGCCATGGGGCGAATTAATGCCGGTCTTGCCGCCGACGGATGAATCGACTTGGGCGAGAAGCGTCGTCGGGATCTGGATGAAGTCCACGCCGCGCCTGAGGATCGCTGCTGCAAAGCCCGCAAGATCGCCGATGACGCCGCCGCCAAAGGCAATGATCCGGTCGCGCCGCTCGACACCGGCTGCCAGCAGGCGGTCGCAAAGCTCGCCAAGATGCCTGAAGCTTTTCGTAGCCTCGCCCGGCGGCATGATGATGGCGGTGGAACGGATGCCGTGGGCCGCGAGTGCGCGCTCCAGCGTCGCCAGATGCGCCGCGGCGACATTCCCGTCGGTTATGATCGCCGTCATCGGGCGCTTGAGCAGCGGAGCGATGATCTCGCCCGCGCGTGCCAGCACGCCTTCCCCGATGGCGATGTCATAGCTGCGCTCGCCCAGCGCGACGGACACGGTCTCTCGGCGTTCCGAAGTGTCAGTGTCAGTCATTCTTCAATTGGTCCCAGCCATTCCACAGCGCCAGCGCGCGGATCACGTCGTTCACCATCTGGCCATGCTGCACGTCGCGGCTTTCGACTGTGATGTCCGCCAGCCCATAGACGGGATAGCGTTTGTCGATCAGGTTCCTCATCACTACTTCAGGGTCACCTGTTTTCAGCAGCGGCCTGTCCTGGCGCTTCAGCACGCGCTTCATCAGCAGCGGCAGGGAGGCTTTCAGCCAGAGAGAGATGCCATGATCCTGAATGCGCGCGCGAGTCTCGTCGTTCATATAGGCGCCACCGCCCGTTGCCAATACCTGCGCACCATTCCGGATGAGGCGCTGGATGACGCGGCGCTCGCCCTCGCGGAAATAGGGTTCGCCATGGTCGGCGAAGATTTCAGCGATGGATTTTCCGGCAGCGGCTTCGATTTCATGATCGGCGTCGACAAAGGGAATGCCAAGCTTTTCGGCAAGTCGCCTGCCGACGCTGGTCTTTCCGGCCCCCATCAGCCCCACGAGAACGATGGGATGCGTGCCCAATCGTTGCCGCACGGCTTCGGCCTCTTTTGCGATAGAACGGCGTGCCATCGATCATTCCCGAACGTGTGGCCGCTTGTATCGCGGGAAGTGGCATCACCGCAAAGGCTTTCCGAAACAGGACTTAACCGCTAGAACGATGATTCAACGGTGATGGAATGCCGGATACAATCAAGTTCATACTGGTCTTGCTGTTCATTGGAGGCGCCGTCTATGGCGGAGCCTGGGCACTGGCGCATTTTCCGCCCGAGCAGACCGAAATCGTGAAGCCCTTGTCCAGTGAAAAGCTCCGCCAGAAGTGAGGGGGCGCCGGGCTCCCGCAACCTGAGGCTGGTCGAGCGCTTTCTCGAAATGATGGCAGCCGAGCGCGGTGCCTCGGCCAATACGCTTGCCGCCTACCGGCGCGACCTCGAAGCCTATGGAGAGCATGTGGCAGGCGAGGGCCGCGATCTCAAATCCGCCGGGCCGGAGGATATCCGCAGCCACCTGGCCGATATGGAGGCTTCCGGCATGGCGCGGAGTTCGGCGGCTCGCAAACTCTCGGCCATTCGCCAGTTTCACCGCTTCCTCCATGGCGATGGGCTCTCCAGCGACAATCCCGCCACCGCGATCGAGTCACCTCGTGCTGCAAGGCCGCTGCCAAAGATCATCTCGGAAGCTGAAGTGGCCCAACTGATCGCCACAGCAAGGGCGCGCACCAGGAAAGCCAAGGGCAAGGCACCGGTGAAGGCGTGGCGGCTCCTCTGCTTGCTCGAACTTCTCTACGCCACGGGCCTGCGCGTGTCTGAACTCGTGGGCCTCACGGTTCGCGCGGCAACCGCCGAGCGCGATTTCATCCTCGTGAAGGGCAAGGGCGGACGCGAGCGTCTGGTGCCGGTTTCCGCCGGTGCGCGCGGCGTGCTGTCCGACTACCTGAAGTTACTGGCCGCGACTGAATTTGGCGGCGCTTCCAAATGGCTGTTTCCATCCTCAGGTGCCGGGGGACATCTGACTCGCCAGCATTTCGGGCTCGATCTGAAGGCCCTGGGCCGCGAGGCTGGCCTTGATGCCGCCAGACTATCCCCGCATGTGCTGCGCCATGGTTTTGCCAGTCATTTGCTGGAAGGAGGCGCCGACCTGAGAGCGGTGCAGCAAATGCTGGGGCATGCGGATATTTCCACGACGCAGATCTATACGCATGTGCAGTCCGAGCGGCTGCGCGAAGTGGTGGAAACCCATCACCCCCTCTCCCTGAAGAAAAGTTGACTTCCGAAGCGCGGACAGCCAGTTTCCGCCCCAACCCAGGATGCTTGAGGCCAGATGCCCACATATCTCGATTTTGAAGCCCCCGTCGCCGAACTTGAAGGCAAGATCGCCGAATTGCGGGCTATTGCCGCCGGTGACAAGGCTGTGTCGATTTCCGAAGAGGTGAAATCGCTGGAGAAGAAGGCCACGAAGAGCCTGACGGACCTCTATCTTGGCCTCGATCCATGGCAGAAGGCGCAGGTTGCGCGTCATCCGGAGCGTCCGCATGCGGTGGACTACATCGCGGCACTGATCACCGAATTCACGCCCATGGCCGGAGACCGGAAATTCGCCGAGGACTTTGCCGTCGTTGGCGGGCTTGGCCGGTTTGAGGGCAATCCCGTCATGGTCATCGGCCAGGAAAAGGGAAATGACACGACATCGCGCCTCAAGCGCAACTTTGGCATGGCGCGGCCCGAAGGCTACCGGAAGGCCGTGCGGCTGATGGAAACGGCCGACAGGTTCGGCCTTCCCGTCATCACCTTCGTCGATACGGCCGGTGCGTATCCCGGCATCGATGCCGAAGAGCGGGGCCAGGCTGAAGCCATCGCGCGCTCGACCGACTGCTGCCTTGGCCTTCGGGTTCCGAACGTCTCCGTCATCATCGGCGAGGGCGGCTCCGGCGGCGCCATCGCAATCGCCACGGCGAATGTGGTCCTCATGCTGGAGCATTCGGTCTACAGCGTGATTTCGCCCGAAGGTGCGGCCTCGATCCTGTGGCGCGATGCGGCGCGAGCAAAGGATGCGGCGGCGGCGATGAAGATCACCGCGCAGGATCTGAAAAGGCTTGGCATCATCGACGAGATCATTCCGGAGCCCAAGGGCGGCGCACACCGGGGCCGCGAAGAAGCGATTGCAGCGACGGGGGAGGCGATTTCCCGCGCTCTCAAATCCTATGACGGCGTTTCAGGCGAAGTGCTCCGCACACAGCGGCGGGAGAAGTTCCTGGCGATCGGACGGGCTCTTTAAAGCTCCGGACTAACTGCCGTTAACGATGGCGAAATAATCCTGCACTCGCGTGTAGAGCGAGGCAACGCCGGATGATGTGTCGCCGAGCACGGGAACCAGCGCCACGCCGAGTATCGAGGCAATCAGCGCATATTCGATCGCGGTTGCGCCACGGTCATTGGCGGAAAGTCTGTTCAACAGCGTCATGACGGCATTCATGGCTTTCGCTCCAGTTGCAGCTAGCGGTCGGCTTGCAATTCACGGAGCTAAACATGCGGCGATTGAATGCAGTGTTAATACAATCGTTCAGATTGTAGGTATCTGCCAGTGTCCCTCTGGTATACTAATCACGAGCCCCCAAAGAAATCCTTAATGGACGAAAGCTTGATCCCAAGTGCGGACGAAACATACAAGAACCCCGGAATGAGGGCGAGGAACATCGCCATGACAATGACGCCGTATTCCACCGCCACAGCCCCGCTTTCACAGTGGAAAAATTGCCTGATCTTCCGCGCATGGTGTTCGTAAGCCATCATTCCTGTCGCTTCGAATTGGTATGCAATCAGAAATAGTTTGGACTGACTAATTTTAAGCTAACGCATTGTTGAACGGCCTGCCTCAATTTGCCCCTTTGCCTGGTCCGTCCGTGAGCGCCAGATAAGGCCTTCAAGACCGAGGAGCGTTCCAGATGATGATAAGCCGCAGGGGATTGATCGCAAGTGCCGCCGCATTGCCGCTGTTTGGGCAAGGCCTGAGGGCCGAGCAGGCACCGCGGTTTCTCAAGGTTTCGAAGCGCAGCATCGAGGTGAAGGGCAAGGCGGCAAGCGTGTTCGGCCTGATAAGCGAAGGCGGCAAGCCCGGCCTCGAGATGATGCTGAACGAGCGCTTCCGCGTCAAACTGGTGAATGACACGGACGTCGAAACATTGATCCACTGGCATGGGCTGACCCCGCCCAGTGCGCAGGATGGCGTTCCGATGCTGTCCCAGGAAACACTGAAGCCCGGCCAGTCCTTCGACTATGATTTTGCCAACACGCGCTCCGGCACCCACTGGATGCATTCCCATGTGGGCCTGCAGGAGCAGCAGCTTCTGGCAGCGCCACTGATCGTGAGGGAGACGGCGGAGCCGCTCTTCGATGAGCAGGAGCACGTGGTGCTGCTGCATGATTTCACCTTCCGCGATCCACAGGAAATCCTGGCGGAACTGACGGGCGGTGGCGGCGCGCATGCCGGCCACGCGATGGGCAACATGGCTGGCTCGGACCACTCCGCGATGGGCCATGGCGAAGCTGGCGGCGAGCAGATGCCAAACATGATGGGCGGCATGCTGAATGACGTCACCTATGATGCCTATCTCGCCAATGACCGCACACTGGACGACCCTGAAGTGGTGAAGGTCGAAAAGGGCGGGCGGCTACGGCTTCGCATCATCAATGGCGCGGCGGCCACCAACATGTGGATCGACTTGGGGCCGATCAAGGGTGAACTGATCGCCGTCGATGGCAATGCGATCTATCCCGTGAAGGGATCGGTCTTTCCTCTGGCGATTGCCCAGCGCGCAGATATCCGGTTGCAGATTCCGGCAGAAGGCGGTGTTTATCCCGTGCTGTTCAGGCCCGAGGGCCTTGGCGCGAGAACCGGCATCATCCTTGCGGCGGCGGGCGCAAATGTTGCGCGGATCGCGGGAGAGGGCGCGGTTTTGCCCGCACTCGATCTGTCGCAGGAATTGATCTACCGGGCGGTGGCGCAATTGCCGCAGGAGCCCGTCAACCGCACCGAAATGCTGATGCTGACGGGTGGCGGTGCCAACTATTCATGGGGCCTCAACGGCAAGGCCTCGATGCATGACACGATCTTCACCGTGAGATCGGGCGAGCGCATCTCGATCATGATGCACAACATGACCGGCATGTCGCATCCGATGCATCTCCACGGGCATTACTTCAAGGTGACGGCGATCGGAACTACCCCGATCGACGGCGCCATCCGTGACGTTGTGCTGGTGCCGCCGATGCAGACGGTGACGGTGACGTTCGATGCCGGCAATCCCGGCAACTGGGCGTTCCACTGCCATCACGCCTATCACATGAACGCCGGCATGATGGGCGTGATCAGCTATTCAAGCGCGGCATAGTCAAAGGGCGGGCGGTGGTTAGCCTGCTCGCACGCTCCGCTCCGCGATGATCCAGCCGCGATCTTCTTGTCTGTTTCTGATTGAGATGGTGAAGCCCGATTGCGCAAGCTTGTCCGCCAGCATCGTTTCGCTGGCGCCCTTCATGAAGTCGCAGTGATAGAGCACCAGCATCATGTCGATCTTCGACAGCGTTGCGGCATCGGCTGACATCAGAACCGGAAACTCGGCGCCCTCGCAATTGAACTTTGCGAAATTCACGCGCGCTATGTTTCTCTCATAAAAGTAACGATCGAGGGTGAGGGCGGGGACGATTTCAGAAGAACCCTCGTAATTGTGGGTCGTCGAGTCACCCCAGCTTTCGCCGTCGGGGGCATGGAAGAGCTCGATGAAACCATTCTCTCCAGTCAAGGCCGCATGGTCGGCGATGATGTTGGTGACAGCGTTCAGCGCAATGTTGGTGCGGAGAAGCGCGAAGGTCTCCTTTCGCGCCTCGATCGCATAAACCTTGGCGACCCTGCGTGAGAGCAGCAGCGAAAAATCACCGAGATGTGCGCCGATATCCAGCACTGTGTGCGAGGCGTGCGGCACGTATTCCGGTACGCCTGACAGGAAAATATCGTTCTCGAAGCTGTGACCGAGCACGCCCTGATCAGACGACTGTGGGCGATGCGCAATAAAGAAGCCCATGTACAGCCCAAGTTCGAGAGCCTGCGCCTTGACGACCGGCATGCCGGCGTTTGCGGCCAAGCGCTTCGCCGCCGCCAGATCATCCGACATTGTCAGTCATCACTCCATCAGGGCCTGGAAGCGCCATTTCACCGCCCGCACAGTGCCGCCGCACATCGTCGGCTATGCAAACGCCCCGTGGCAGTGCTTGTAGCGCTTGCCGGAACCGCAGGGGCACATGTCGTTGCGGGCGACCTTGCCCCAGGTGGAGGGATCCTTGGGGTCGACATCGCCTGCTGCGGCTTCGTCCTGCCGCTCGGCCACCATCACCATTCCGCCTTCGCCGACGTCGTCCTCGCCTGTCGTCGCATCGATGTGGTGCGCCTGCATGAATGGGAGATCGTCCTCATCGGGCAGATCGTCGTCGTCGCCGTCATCATCGCCGATCTCGGAGGGATCGCGCATCTGCACCTCGACGCGCATCACCTGCGCGGTCACATTCTCGCGCAGTTTGTTCACCATGTTCTCGAAGAGGGTATAGCCTTCCGTCTTGTATTCGTTGAGCGGATCGCGCTGGCCATAGCCGCGCAGATGGATGACCTGGCGCAGCTGTTCGACGGTGATGATATGGTCGCGCCAGAGCTGGTCCAGCATGCGGAGAAGAAACGTCTTCTCGATCTGGCTCATGATTTCCGCGCCATATTTCTCGCGCTTGGCCGCATAAAGATCATCGGCGGCCTTCGCCGCGCGCTCGCGGATTTCCTCATCCGCGATGCCGTCTTCCTTGGCCCAGTCCTCGACCGGAAAATCGATGCCGATCGCCTCGCGCAGGCGCTCGCGCAGGCCCGGCGCATCCCACTGCTCGGCATAGGAATTGGGCGGCATGTGCTTCGTGATCAGATCATTGACAACATTATGGCGCATGTCGTCGATCGTCTCTGCGACTTCCTCGCCCTTCATGATGCCAATGCGCTGCTCGAAGATGACCTTGCGCTGGTCGTTCATCACGTTGTCGAACTTCAAGAGGTTCTTGCGGATGTCGAAGTTGCGCGCTTCGACCTTCTGCTGCGCCTTTTCCAACGCCTTGTTGATCCACGGATGGACGATGGCCTCGCCCTCTTTCAGGCCCAGCTTCTGTAGCATCGAGTCCATGCGTTCGGAGCCGAAGATGCGCATCAGATCGTCTTCAAGCGAGAGGTAGAACAGCGAGCGGCCGGGATCGCCCTGTCGGCCCGAACGGCCGCGCAACTGGTTGTCGATGCGGCGACTTTCATGGCGCTCGGTGCCGATGACGAAAAGTCCGCCGGCGGCCAGCACTTCCTGCTTGTTCGCCTCGATCTCGGCCTTGATGGCCTCGATCCGCTGATCGCGCTCGGCCCCAAGCGGCATGCCTTCGAGGTCGGTTGCAACCCGCATTTCGAGGTTGCCGCCGAGCTTGATGTCGGTGCCGCGTCCTGCCATGTTGGTGGCGATGGTGACGGTACCCGCAACACCGGCCTGCGATACGATTGCCGCTTCCTGCTCGTGGAAGCGCGCGTTCAGCACGGCATGGGGAATGTTCTTGCCCTTGAGCAGTTCGTCGAGCACTTCCGACTTCTCGATCGACGTCGTGCCGACGAGAACCGGCTGGCCGCGCGTGCGGGCTTCCTCGATGATGTCGACAATTGCGGCATATTTCTCACGCGCGGTGCGGAAGACCTGATCGTCCTCGTCCTTTCGTGCAACGGGAACATTGGTCGGAATGTCGAGAACATCGAGCTTGTAGATGTCCATGAATTCTTCCGCTTCGGTCAAGGCCGTGCCGGTCATGCCGGCGAGCTTGCCATAAAGACGGAAATAGTTCTGGAAGGTGATCGAGGCAAGCGTCACGTTTTCCGGCTGGATCTGCACCTGCTCCTTGGCTTCCAGCGCCTGGTGCAGGCCCTCGGAATAGCGGCGGCCCGGCATCATGCGGCCGGTGAACTCGTCGATGATGATGACGGCGTTGTCCTTGACGATGTAGTCCTTGTCGCGCTGGAACAGCTTGTAGGCGCGCAGCGCCTGCTGCACATGGTGCACGATCGTCACGTTCTCGGCGTCATAGAGGTTGTCGCCGCGCAGAAGCCCCGCCTCGCCCAGCACCTGCTCGAGGTGGACGTTGCCCTTCTCGGTCAGGGTGCAGGAACGCTGCTTTTCATCCAGATCATAGTCTTCAGGCGTGAGCGCCGGGATATACTCGTTCACCAGATTATAGAGATCGGACTTGTCGTCGACCGGGCCCGAAATGATGAGTGGCGTCCTGGCCTCGTCAACGAGGATCGAGTCGACTTCGTCGACGATTGCGTAGTGGTGCCCGCGCTGCACCATCTCTTCCAGATGGTACTTCATGTTGTCGCGGAGATAGTCGAAGCCCAGCTCGTTGTTGGTGGCGTAGGTCACGTCGCAGGCATAGGCGGCGCGGCGCTCTTGGTCGGACAGGCCGTGGACGATGACGCCCGTCGTCAGACCCAGGAAGCCATAGACCTGGCCCATCCAGCTGGCGTCGCGGCGGGCGAGGTAGTCGTTCACGGTGACGACGTGGACGCCGTTGCCCAGAAGCGCATTCAGGTAGACCGGCAGCGTGGCGACGAGCGTCTTGCCTTCGCCGGTCTTCATTTCGGCGATCTGGCCATCATGCAGCACCATTCCGCCAATCAGCTGGACGTCGAAGTGGCGCTGCCCCAGAGCGCGCTTTCCCGCCTCGCGGACGGTTGCGAAAGCGGGGGCCAGAATGTCGTCGAGGGTCTTTCCGGCGGCAAGCTGTTCCCTGAACATGGCGGTGCGGCCCCTCAGGGCCTCGTCGGACAAGGCGGCGATTTCCGCTTCGATTGCGTTGATCTCGGCCACCTTGCCACGATACTTCGAGACCTTCCGGTCATTGCTGGAGCCGAAAATCTTTGCGGCAATACCGCGCAATCCGAGCATGTGATTCGTTCCTTCAGGGAGAGGCATTCCACCCCTCTATCGGGGCGCTTTCTAGTCAAGTTGTGGCGCGGGGGCAATCAGCGACAGTATCAAATCCGCCAAATGGGGCCAAGATCGCGCAATTTCAATCTGTTGCTTCTGCGCAACAGGCATTTCAATCTCGCGCGCTCCCCTTGCAACCTCGCGGCAACCATACCAATGTGCGGCCCGATTTGGAGGCGGATCGCTTGCTAAACGGGGCTTATTGTTGCCTTCTTTGAACGTCAAAGAGCAGCACTCCAGGGCGGTCTTGCCGGTCGTAGGGACTTTGTAACGGTGGATTTGATGTCGTTCTCGCGCATGATTTTGAAGGCTTCGGTTGCCGCGGCCATTTTCGGACTGGCGGCGACGCCATTTGCCGTGGCGCAGGACGCGCCGAAGGACGACAAGGTGGTCGCCGTCGTCAACGGTCATGAGATCAAGGTCTCGGAAGTCCAGATGGCGACCGACGACATCATCGGACAACTGCCGGATCTACCGCCGAAGCTGCGGTTTCCCTTCGTGGTCGAATATCTGATCGAACGCCACCTGCTGGCGCAATATGCGGTCAAGGAAGGCATTGCCGACACCGATGAATACAAGCGCCGCCTTGCGCTTTATCAGGCCAAGGCGCTTCGCGATGCCTATTTCTTCCAGAAGATCCGCCCGCAGGTGACGGAAGAGGAAATGAAGGCGGCCTACGACGAGGAAGCTGCAAAGCTGCAGCAGACGGAACGTGTGCGCGCCCGGCACATCCTGGTCGGCACCGAAAAGGAAGCGCAAGACATCCTCGCGCGGCTCTCCAAGGGCGAAAAGTTCGAATCCCTGGCCAAACAGTTCAGCCTCGATGGATCGAAAGACTATGGTGGCGACCTTGGCTACTTTACCCAGCCTGAAATGGTGCCCGAGTTCTCGAAGGCCACATTCGCATTGAAGGTCGGCGAAACGTCGAACCCGGTGAAGACGGATTTCGGCTGGCACATCATCCGCCTCGAAGACCGCAAGCAGGGCGCGGCCCAGCCCTATGACCAGGTGAAGTCGGCGATCCGCAACGTTCTCCTGCGCAAGAAGGTCGCTGAAGCGATGGCGGTGATCCGCAGCGCCTCCAAGGTCGAGATCGTCGATGAAGATTTGAAGAAATATGCCGAGGATGCCGCCAAGGCCGCCAAGGCATTCCAGGAGAAGCAACAGAAGTCGCTCGACAGCGGCGGCGCGGGCGATATCCTGCCCGAGGCAACCAGCGGCAAGGGCGACCTGCAGATTCAGCAATAAGATACAGCATAGCGCCGGCGTCCGAGGGGGGCAGTTCATGGCACATAAGGTTTCGCCGCTGGCACCTGTGGCGTTTCCGCAGCTTCCGCCGATCGCCGGCGTGAAACTGGCGGCCGCTGAAACCGGCATCCGCTACAAGAACCGTCCCGATGTGCTCCTCGCCGTCATGGACCCCGGCACAAGCGTTGCCGGCTGCTTTACAAGGTCAAAGTCCCGCTCGGCACCGGTGGACTGGTGCGTGGACAACCTGTCTGGCGGCTCGGCGCGGGCCGTGGTCATCAATGCCGGCAATGCCAATGCCTTTACCGGCAAGGCTGGTGTTGCGACTGTAACCGCCGTCGCCAAGGCCGCCGCGAAAATCCTGAAGTGCAAGCCCGCGGAAATCTTCCAGGCCTCGACGGGCGTCATCGGCGAACCCCTGAACCCTGCCTTCATCACGGGTGCGCTGGAACAGCTTTCAGCCGGAGCAGAGCCAGACCGCTGGGCGGCTGCGGCCAACGCCATCATGACGACCGACACTTTCCCCAAGGCCTCGACGGTCACGGCGAAGCTTGGCGGCAGGACGGTCACCATCAATGGTATCGCCAAGGGCTCGGGCATGATCGCGCCCGACATGGCAACCATGCTGGTGTTCATCTTCACCGATGCCGCCGTTCCGGCAAAGGTCCTGCAGAAGCTTCTGACGCGCAGCGTGAGCGCGTCGTTTAACTGCATCACGGTCGACGGCGATACCTCGACCTCCGATACGGTCCTGATGTTTGCAACCGGTGCCGCGGGCGGCGCGCTCTCCGGCCTGAAATCCGCCGACGACGTGCGGCTGAAAGGCTTCGCCAGGGCGCTGGACGCGCTGTGCATGGACCTTGCGCATCAGGTGGCGAAGGATGGGGAGGGTGCGGAAAAATTCATCGAGATCGCCATCACCGGTGCTGAGACCGACAAGGCGGCGCATCGCATCGCCATGTCGATTGCCAATTCGCCGCTGGTGAAGACGGCGATCGCAGGCGAGGACGCCAACTGGGGCCGCGTCGTCATGGCGATCGGCAAGGCGGGAGAAAAAGCCATCCGCGACAAGCTGAAGATCCGCATCGGCGGCATCACGGTCGCGAAGAACGGCATGCGCGATCCATCCTACAAGGAAGCCGAAATCATGCCCCACATGAAGGGCCGCGATATCGTGATCGAGGCGGACGTGGGTGTCGCCAAGGGCAAGGCCCGCGTGTGGACCTGCGACCTGACGCATGCCTATATCGATATCAACGGTTCGTATCGCAGCTAGATGAAGATCGTCCTCGTCGCGGCCGTGGCGCTCGTCGATGCGGATGGGCGCGTGCTGCTGTCGAAGCGGCCGATGGACAAGCAGCTTGGCGGCTTGTGGGAGTTTCCCGGCGGCAAGGTGGAAGCCGGAGAGCGTCCCGAGACGGCATTGATCCGTGAACTGAAGGAAGAGCTGGCGATCGATGTTGCCGAGTCATGCCTCGCACCGCTCACCTTCGCCAGCCATGCATACGAAAGTTTCCATCTGCTGATGCCGCTCTATGTGTGCAGGCGGTGGAAGGAACAGGTGATTGGTGCCGAGGGACAGGAGATCGCCTGGGTGAAGCCCCTGAAGCTTCGGGACTATCCCATGCCGCCCGCGGATATTCCGCTCATCCCGCATCTCATCGATCTGTTGTGATGTCCTCTCCCCGCTCCCGCAGGGCGAGGACGTTTAAATTTTGCTTTCCGGAACCTTCAGCGCGTCCGCCAGGCGCATCCTGGCGCTGCCGGGTTTCAGGGGCTGCTGCTGGCTTTCATCGGGTGCCCATGCGGTGAGCCATGCGACCTCGACGGTGGCGCGGATGCGGCCATCCTCGTCGGCGAAACTCTCCTGATAGTGATTGATGGCAGCGCCCAGCAGCTTTTTCGTCACGGGCTTGCGCGAACGTCCATGGAGAATGTTGGACAAGCCAAGTTCGCTAATCTCGTGGATCAGCGCCACGGCATCGGGATAGCGCACGATGGTGCGGTCCAGGTCGGCGACGGGGAGGGCCAGTCCTGCGCGTTGCAGCAGGCCGCCCAGTTCGCGGATGTCGATCATCGGCGCCACACGCGGAGACACCCCGCCGGTGACAATCACTTCAGCCGCAAGCCACGACTGCCGCAGTTCGGTGAGGCTGTCACCCGCGAACAGGCAGGCGAGCAACAGGCCATCGGGTTTCAGCGCGCGGCGCATCTGCACCAGTGCGCCTACGACGTCATTGAAGGATTGCAGATCGAAGATGCTGAACAGGGCGTCAAACTCGGCCTGCGGAAGATGAAGATCATCGCCCCTGGAAAGCGTGCGGGCGGTGAGCTGTTTAACTTGGCCCGTCTCCTTCAGCCTGTCCGCAATGTGCTTGGGCTCGGGTGCGATCAGGCAGACGTGCTCGAAGACACGCGTCACGAAGCCCATCCGCTCAACCAGTTCTTCTCCGATTGTCCGTGTCAGGATGTTCGGTTCGGCCTTGCGCTTGCGCCGCAGCCGTTCCGCCAGCAGGTCTCGGTCGAAGATGGCAGCAGGCCCGCTCATCAACCGACGAGTTCCTTCCTGATCAGTTCGTAGGAGGCACGATCCGGAGCGGAAATGATGCCGCCGTCATGGCGTGTTGCATCATAAGGAGAGCCATCGAGCAAGGCCGAATAGCCGCCCGCTTCGGAATGGATCAGCACGCCCGCGGCATGGTCCCACGGCATCAGCTTGTAGTGGAGCGAGAAGTGGACGAGGCCGTCCGCGATCATGCGGTATTCATAGGCCGCACAGCGGTAGTTGAAACAGGCCTTGGTCTTGCCCAGGTTGGCAACGGTGTTCGAGCGCATCGGCTCGGGCATCAGGTACCAGGAGCTGAGACCCGTCATCTCGGAAAGAATGTCGGGCTTTGCCACCTTGAGATCGCGCGTGGCGCCGGCCGCATTCAAGGCCCAGGCGCCTTCGCCTTTCAAACCTTTCCGCCAGTCCTTGCCAACGGGATCATAGATCAGACCTGCGATCGCCTGGCCCTTGCTGACGACCGCCGCGATGACGCCGAAGAGGGGCAGGCCCCATGCGAAGTTCGACGTACCGTCAACGGGATCGACGATGATGCAAAGGTCGGCATCCTTGATCTTGTCGAGGAGCGAATAATCGCGCGCGACCGATTCCTCGCCGACGAACAGCGCATCTGGAAATGCCCTGGCGCAGGCATCGCGCATCTGCCATTCGGACTTTTCATCCGCATCGGTGACGAGATCGAGTGCGCCGGACTTCTCCCGGATGCCATCCTCGGCGAGGCTTCTGAAGCGTGGCATGATCTCGGTTTCTGCAGCTTCCGCCATGATTGTGGACAAGCGGTCGAGATCGGCACGGGAGAACGTCATGATGCGGATTTTTCTTTCTATTTGGTTTGCTGTTAAACGAAATGTACTTATGAATCCACAATCGCCATGCTAACGTAACGTCATGAGCCTGCAGTTTTCCGGTTTGTCTTCGCGGGCGTGGCGTGGCCTGCTCGACGTCGTGACGCCCAGCCAGTGCCTGGGTTGCAAGGCCGCGGTGCGCGCGCCTTCCAGCCTGTGCGTGCCGTGCTGGGCTGGCCTGCAGCATATCGACGATCCCGTCTGCGACATGCTGGGGCTGCCATTCGCCTATGACCAGGGTCCGGGAAGCTTGAGTGCCCAGGCACTTGCCGATCCGCCGGAATGGGACCGGTCGCGCGCGGCCGTGGTGTTCGACGAAGCATCCCGCAACTTGGTGCATGCGCTGAAATACGAGGACCGGCAGGAGGCTGGCCTGCTGATGGCGCGGATGATGGCGCGCGCCGGGCGCCACCTGCTGGCGGAAGCCGACGTGATCCTGCCTGTTCCGCTCTACCGCTGGCGGCTGTGGCGGCGGCGTTTCAACCAGTCTGCCTTTCTGGCACAGCGGCTTTCGAGGCTCTCTGGCAAGGCATGGCAGCCCGATGTGCTGCTGCGCCAGCGGCGGACACTGTCTCAGGTAGGGCTCGACCTCAACGAGCGCCGCCGCAATGTGCGGGACGCTTTCGTGATGGCAGAGGGCAGGACGGGATTTGTCGCCGGCCGGAACGTGGTTGTTGTGGACGACGTGCGCACCACGGGGGCGACCGCGGAGGCCTGCGCGCTGGTGCTGAAGAAGGCGGGCGCGGCGAAGGTTTCGCTCCTCACCTTTGCACTTGTCCCCGCGCCTGCGAGGATACATATTTGAAAGTATCATGACAGCAGAACCCAAAGTTACCATCTATACGACGCCCTATTGCCCCTACTGCCACGCCGCCAAGGCGCTGCTGAAGAAGAAGGGTGTGAGCTTCGAGGAGATCGATGTGCAGGATGGAACATTGCGCCAGCAGATGATGCTGCGCGCCAGTGGCCGTTACACCGTGCCGCAGATCTTCATCGGCGAGCGCCATGTGGGCGGCTCCGACGATATGCATGAGCTTGACCGGCAAGGCCGCCTCGATCCGATGCTGCAGCCCGCGTGAGTTTCCGTGCCGCGCTGATCCAGATGCGTTCGGGCCGGGACATGCCATCGAATTTCGCTGGTGCTTCGGTCATGATTCGTGAGGCGAAAGCAAAGGGCGCGGAATTTGTCTCCACACCGGAAATGACCAACATTCTTGAGCCCGACAGGCCGCGGTTGCGCGCGCTGGCAAAGCATGAACATGACGATGCGAGCGTTGCGGGATTTGCTAGTCTCGCAAGGGAGCTTGGGCTGTGGCTCAACATCGGCTCACTGGCGCTGAAGGGCAATGGCGAGAAACTGTTGAACCGCTCGCTGCTGATTTCGCCCGATGGAGTGATTGCCGCGCGCTACGACAAGATCCATCTTTTTGATGTCGATCTTCCCACAGGCGAGTCCTTGCGCGAGTCCCATGCTTATGAAGGCGGTACACAGGCCATGCTGGCCGTGACACCGCTGGCGCCCATCGGCATGACGATCTGCTACGACATGCGGTTTCCTCATCTCTATCGCGGCCTTGCGAAGGCGGGTGCTGCCGTCTTCACTGTGCCATCGGCCTTCACTGTTTCAACCGGGCAGGCGCACTGGCATGTGCTGCTCCGCGCGCGCGCCATCGAGACGGGCGGCTTCGTTCTGGCCGCCGCGCAGGGCGGGAAGCACGAGTCGGGGCGCGAAACTTACGGGCATTCGCTCATCGTCTCGCCCTCGGGCGAGGTGCTGGCCGAAGCTGGCGTGGACCCGGGCGTGGTCATGGCCGATCTTGACCTCGAACAGGTGCTGCAAGCACGGCGGCGCATTCCGGCATTGACACATGATCGCAGCTACACGCTCGAAAACTTGAAACCCGCACCCGGCGTTGCTACGTCTAGTTCATGATCCGATATGACCTCACCTGCGAGAAGGGCCATGACTTCGATGGCTGGTTCCGCGACAGCACGTCCTATGACCAGCAGGCAACGCGCGGACTGGTGTCCTGCGCTGTTTGCGGATCAGCGAAGGTCGAGAAGCAGTTGATGGCGCCGGGCATTCCGGCCAGGGCCAACAAGAAGGACGATGCGCGAAATCAGATGGTGGCCGGGCCGGTCGATCCGCGCATTGCGATGATGATGCAGATGGTGCGCGACATGCGAAAGCATGTGGCGGAGAATGCGGAATATGTGGGCGACAAGTTCGCCGAGGAAGCCCGCAAGATCCACTATGACGAAACCAAGCAGCGCGGCATCTATGGCGAGGCAAGCCTCGATGACGCCAACGCGCTGATTGAGGAAGGGATCGCCGTGCATCCCCTGCCAAGATTGCCGGAAGACGGGAATTAAGTGCCCTCATCCGGCTTGTCGGCCACCTTCTCCCATGACCAGGATAAGCCCGAACACGGGAGAAGGCGCAAGAGGCGGACCGCCTTCTCCCGCTGAAGGTGGGAGAAGGTCCCGACAGGGGGATGAGGGCTTCTAGCCCCGTCCGATAAAGGGCATCTTGGTTGCCATCACCGTCACGAACTGCACGTTCGCATCGAGCGGCAGGGAGGCCATGTAGATCACCGTCCTGGCGACGTTCTCGACATCCATCGTCGGTTCCGGCGCCATCGTGCCGTTGGCCTGCGGCATGCCGGTCTTCATCTTCTCCGTCATGTCGGTTCCGGCATTGCCGATGTCGATCTGGCCCACCGCGATATCGTATTTCCGGCCATCGAGCGAGCCTGAGCGGGTGAGGCCGGTGACGGCGTGCTTGGTGGATGTATAGGGTGCTGAATTGGGGCGCGGCGCATGGGCGGAAATCGAACCGTTGTTGATGATGCGGCCGCCACGCGGGCTCTGGTCCTTCATGATCTTGAAGGCTTCCTGCATGCAATAGAACACGCCGGACAGGTTCACGTTGACGACGTTCTGCCACATCTCGATCGTCAGGTCCTCGAGCATGATGGTGCCCGGCGCACCGGTTCCGGCATTGTTGAAAAGTACATCCAGGCGGCCGAATTTTTCCTTCGTTGCCGCAAAAAGCGCCGCGACGGATTTCGAATCGGCGACATCGGTTGAAACGGCCAGCGCATGGGGGCCGATTGATTTCGCCACCTCGTTCAGCGCATCGGCGCGGCGGCCTGCCAAGACCACGGCATAGCCCTCACGGCCGAAAGCCTGCGCCACGGCCTTGCCAATGCCTGAGCCTGCGCCCGTGACCAATGCAACCTTCATGTCATCTCCCCTTCAGTCTATTCCATGCCGCAACGAAATTCTGCGCGGCTTCTCCCACATCATCGGCGGTCATGCCGGGTTTGTAAATGTTGGAGCCGATACCGAAGCCTGCACAGCCTGCATCGGCCCATGCCTGCATGTTGGAGGGCGTGACGCCGCCGACCGCATAGATATTCACATGTTTCGGCAATACGGCCTTCCAGGCTTTCACCGTCACCGGGCCTGCGGCCTCCGCCGGAAACAGCTTCAGGTGTGATGCACCTGCACGGATGGCGGTAAAGGCCTCGGTAGGCGTGAAGACGCCGGGAAGCGGCGTCATGCCCTGCTGCACCGCGCGCGCGATGACCTCCGGATTGCAGTCGGGCGAGACGGAAATGGTACCGCCTGCCACTTTCAGATTGTCGACATCGGCCGCCGTCAACACTGTTCCGGCGCCGATGACAAGCTTACCTCTGAAGTGATCGGCAAGGGCTGCGATGGAGACGAAAGGGTCTGGCGAATTGAGCGGTACCTCGACGATGCGGATGCCCGCGCCGTGCAGCGCCTGGCCGATCTCCAGAACCTCCGGCGGTTTCACACCACGCAGGATAGCGACGATGCCACATGTCTTGGCGGCCTCCTTGAACTCCATCAGATTACCCCCGCCTTTCTTGCGATGATCGACAAGCCCTTCACGATGGCCTGCGGATCGCCGTAGCGCACCTTGAGGCCCGCGATCTCGATGGCCTTCACATAGCGCCCGCCGATGCCGGGTGATGCCAGCACCGCATATTCAGCATCCTTCGGATTGTCGCGGATGGCGTGAGCGACTTCCGTGCCGATGACTTGCCCTGAGAGATAGGAGGCGATGGCTTCCGGCGCCAGTTCGCCGAAGAGGCTCAGCGAACGCGCCGAAAAGATGCGGTGCAGGAAGCCTGCGGGATCGTCGAGCGCCGCCCTCACTCCCATCGCGAAAGCCTCGTCGTCGTCAGGCGCATCCTTCATGAGGCGGCCCAGGATCGTGTGGTTCTTCAGCGCGGCATAGACTTCGCCGGTGACGTAAGTTGAATAGCGGACGAGCCGGTCACCCTTGGTGGTGATCCATTTCGAATGCGTTCCGGGCGTCACGAAGTGATTGACGCCAAGGTCCAGCGAACCGAAAACCTGCACTTCCTCACTCCGCATCACATCCGGCATGCCATTGGGCGCGCGATAGCTCAGGCCCGTCGCGAAGGACATGCGGCGGCCCGTCTGCGTCGTGTGCTGATGGAGGTTCCGCGCGAGATCGGCAGCACTCGCCGGACAGGGCAGATAAGGCAGCTCGATCCAACCCTGGCGAGACGTGATCATGCCTGCCGCCATGACGGGAAGCGAGACATCCCATGCGCCGATATGCTTTTCGAGTGCGGCTTCGAAATTGCCATCCGCCACCGCAAGGATACCCTCCGCAGCAGAGATCGTATCTTGCACCACACCATCCGCGCCGACCATATAGGCGCGGAACGACGTGGTGCCCCAGTCCAGGGCAATGAAGCGTTCCGGCATGGCTCAGATCGCCTTGACGCCGTCCGGCTTGTGGCGGGCCGTCACATCCTTCAGCGGATTGCGCAAGGCTGCGCCAAAGGGGGCGGCGGTGATCTCGAAGACATCGCCATCCACCGGCTTGATGTTGTCGGCAATCGAGAGCGTCGCCGTCCCGAAATAATGGATGTGCAGATCGCCGGGACGGCGGAAGCCGTCATACTTGAAGTGATGGTACTCGAGGTTGGCCAGCGTGTGGCTCATGTTGGCCTCGCCGGTGACGAAGGGCTTTTCCCAGATGATCTCGCCCTTCCGCAAGATGCGGCTCATGCCTTCGATCGAGTCCGGAATTCTGCCCATCACCATCTCAGGCCCGATGGACGAATGACGGAGCTTCGAGTGCGCCAGGTAGAGGTAGTTCTGGCGCTCCGTCACATGGTCCGAATATTCATTGCCGAGCGCAAATCCTAAGCGCACCGGGCGGCCCTTGCCGTCGATCATGTAGAGGCCGGCAAGTTCGGGCTCCTCGCCGCCGTCGAGCGCGAAGGAAGGCTTGGGCAGCGGCTGGCCGGGGCCGACGAGCCACGAGCCATCGCCCTTGTAGAACCATTCGGGCTGGACGCCCGCTGCGCCCTTGGCCTTGGGCTTTCCGCCCTCCAAGCCCATCTTGAACATCTTGAGGCTGTCGGTCAGCTCTTCCGTGGCGCCCGACAGCTTCTTGTGCATGCCGTCGCGCGCCGAGGCCGAACCCAGATGGGTGAGGCCCGTTCCGGTGATGATGCAATGCGCCGGATCCGGGTGATCGACGGGCGTCAACACGCGCTTTTCCTTCAGCGCCTTTGCATAATCCTCGGTTGTTGTTCCAGCGAGAGCTGAAGCCATTTTGGCGAGCTTCTTGCCTTCCTTCAGCGCCATGCGCGCAAGATCCAGCGTGGTCGAGACCTTCTTCAGGATCACGACTTCCCCGCCGCCGACAAGGCCGACGCGGCGCTTGCCCTTGCTGTCAACGATCTGGATGAGGTTCATGATGGCTGCTCCCATTCGGCTTTATTTTGTATGACAAATAGCTTTTTCCGCTAGCCCGCGAAAGCATGTTTTTCGAAGCCGGTAATGCCGGGGTTGAAGCAGAAGATGCCACCCTGCAAAGGATAGCGCTTCAGGATGTCCGCGCCGGCGTTCTGGCGCGAGGTGGTGACATAAAGTGTGTCGAGCCGTGTCCCGCCGAAGCAGACATTGGTGACGCGTGTCGATGGAATCGGCACCACGCGGTCGATCCGGCCCCTGGGGTCGATCCGCAGAACGCACGAGCCTTCCCAGCGCGCGCTCCAGATGCAGCCATCGGCATCGACGGTGGCGCCATCGGGGTAGCCATAATCCTTCGTATCGCTCAGCACCCGGCGGTTCGAGATCGTGCCACTGTCGAGGTTGAAGTCATAAGCCCAGATGACCTGTGCCATCGAATCGGTGAAGTAGAAGTTGCGGTTGTCGGGCGATCAGCAGGGGCCGTTCGAAACGCCGACCTTGTGCTCGATCGCCGTTGCCGTGCCATCTGCATCGACGCGGTAGAGCACGCCCGTCGGCGCGGTGATGGCTAAGTCTTCTCCCGAGGGGCCGATGTTGTTCATCATGGTGCCGAACCAGAAGCGGCCTTTCGCATCGCAGGCGCCGTCATTGCCGCGGTTGCCGGGCTGGTCTGCCCCAAGCGGCACCCATGGCGTCATGGCGCCGGTTTCGGGATCGAAGATGTTGATCGAGTGGCGCGAACCCACGAGCACGGTGCCATCGCCGCGCATCGCCATCGCGCCGACCATTTCCGAGAATTGCCAGGTGCGGTGCGCTCCGCTTGCCACGTGCAGCCGGTGGATGGCGGAGGGCACGATCAGGTCGAGCCACCACAAGGTTTGCGATTTCACATCCCAGAAGCAGCCTTCGCCGAGCTTGTCCTTCGTTTCGAGCAGGCAGGTGACGGGTGTATCGTTGGTCTTCATTCAAGCATCCATGTTCATTCAGGCATCGATAGGCCAGGTGTCGGAGACCTTGTAACCATCGGGCCACGGATCAGAAGGATCAAGCATCAGTGTGGACTGCCCGGTGATCCAGGCGCGGCCGGTGATGGTCGGAATGACTGCAGCGTGGTTTCCAACAGTCGTGAGGCCAACGATCTCGCCCAAGAAGCGGCTCTCGATGATGGAGCGGCCGATGTAGCGTTCGCCCCGCTTCAGCAGGCCCTTGGCGTGCAGCACCGCCATCAATGCGGAACAACCGGTGCCGGTTGGCGAGCGGTCGATCTTGCCCGGCTTGATCACGCAGGCATTGCGGCTGGAGAGACAGCCATCGACGGTTTCAAGTTCGCCGGTGATGAAGGCGAAGGAGAAATGCGTCCAGCCGGGAAGGTCCGGGTGGACGAAGCCCAGCTGCTCATTGCTCGCCTTCACGATCTTTCGGCCGATGACGGCAAGATCGCGCGCTTCATCGGATGTCAACGCGAAGCCCAGCGATTTTCCATCCGCCATCACGAAGCTGTCGCCGCCGAAGGCCGTATCGACCGTGATGGTGCCAAGACCTTCGACTTCGAGCGGCACGCCGATCCGGTCCGCGAAGGCCGGCACATTCCTCAATGTGATCGACTGCGCCTTGCCGCCGCTGCAATGGGCCACGACTTCGACCAGCCCAGCGGGCGCTTCGAGCACCAGCCGCGTTTCAGGCTCGGTCATCGGAATGATGCCGGTATCGAGCAGCACAGTTGCTACGCAGATGCAGTTCGAGCCAGACATTGGCGGCGTGTCTTCAGGCTCCATGATGATGAAGCCCATCTGCGCTGCCGGATTCTTCGGCGGCACCAGCAGGTTCACATGGCGGAAGACGCCGCCGCGCGGCTCGTTCAGCACGAAGGCGCGGAGCTTGCCGTCGGTAGCGATGAAGCGGGACTGTTCCCACACCGTCTGGCCCGGAGGAGGCACCACGCCGCCCACAATCACGTCTCCCACTTCGCCCTCGGCATGGCAGCCGATGACCTGGATTGCCTTCGAACTTCGCATCGATTCTTTCCTGCATGCCGCCAGATTACAAAAGTTTCACCTGGCGGGTGCTTGAACTTGCCGCAATTCGCCTTACTTCGCCAATAGCGGCGCCGGGCCCCTCTGGCGAGGTTATTCCTCGCGATGTCGGAACCGCCGTTTTTGGCAACAGCAACACAGGGTCCGGCAATGGAATTGATCCAGGCGACACTATTTTCCGATTTTCTCGGCACTCCAACCTATTTCTGG
>JBKJQU010000135.1:0-11234 GCA_046594995.1 Aestuariivirga sp. | reverse complement strand
TCTGAACGACACCATGAAGAACAATGGGTTCCGGGAAACGAGACGCCTGACCCGGAAAGACATGGCACTGGATTTTCGCGTTTTCGTCGATCACAAGCCCTCGACGACCGCCGATTTCGGCACCTGCGTGAACCTGCTTGTGCCCGCCTTGGAAAGGACATTGCCATACTTTTCCAAAGCAAAGATTGGAAAGAATGTACAAGAGCACATAAGAAAAATACTCCACATCGCCGCTGAAGAGGTGAAGGCGGCACATTAAACGAAACACTGAGGATTGAGACAGGGGCACAGCAATGAATCTTTACACCATCGTGTTTCTTTGTCGTGGTGGGAGTTATATATCGCCTATCTCGCACTCTCCGAAGCGGCAGCCGCAAGAAAGTGGGCGAACTACGCGAGCAAGGTCATGCTGGGAGGCGTTGGATTCGCAGGAACGAAGGCAGACTGGACTGCCATGGTGAAAGCAGAGCTTGATGATGAAGACGGTCGCCTCGTGCCGCTGACGGGCTTTCGCGCGGTATGGTACACACATTTCCTGGTTGGCAGGTCAGGTGGCCACCTGAACATCATCCTAAGCGCTTATGAGGCGCCTGACAAAAGGGTGAAGAAAGATAGATGGCGCATCAGTCGAAAGTAGATTCGCCTGCAGCGCCGCCTTCGTCTCCAGGATCGAACGCCGCACCGGCCAGTGCCTTGCCCCCGCAAAGCGCCGCCCGAAGCCAAGAGGGAATTAGATACACTGTCACCGTAATTCCGTAACTCGAGAGGGAGTTGAATGCACTGTCACAGTAATTCGTAATTCGTGAAGGGTTAAAGAGATGTGCAGTTTATCGTGATATCAGGGTTATCTGGAGCAACAGATGGCGACGATGTTATAGCAAACATCGGAATTGCATATTGATCGGCTGCTTTTTTGGATTAAACGTTACCCGCTGTCCACGAACCGCGATCAGTAAATGAGTTCTTATAACGAGAGAATGAGTTTCATGATTCCCCGCGTGTATGCTCTTCCGATTTCCTTAGCTGCTGTTATGGTTGGTGCATACGGTGTATTTATAGCAGATAATGAAAATGAGTTCTTCCGCGCTTTGCTGTTCGGAGGCTCGGGAGGCCTTGGGGGAAGTCTGTATTGGTGGCGAAACTTGCGGTGATGTGGTGAACGACGTCCGCTCGCGGCATCTAATGTGCCGAGATGATTGCGTCACAGCAAAGGACATTACCTACCGCTGATAACTCCGACAACATGGTCTATAACTCAGGCTCGGGATGCTGGAAGGCGGTCAGCGATGACGCCAATGGCAATCCGGGCCGCGCACTCGCCGGCAGAGTGCCCAATCGTGAATGCAATCCTCAACCTGGTCCATACATGAAATGAAGTGCCGGCTTCTGTTGCCAGGTGCCGGCGAACCCCGCCTTGAACTGCTAAGCCCAAGGACTTGATTTCCCTAGCTCAGGCTGCTTACGCAGCCACCGCGACGGGAGCATAGTTGTCGTTGGCAACTATATGTTTAGCCCGATAACGTCGGTACCATCACGAGCAAAAAGCAATTCTTTACACCCTCGTCGATCCTGGTTCGCCCCCATCAGAAGCCCCCCGGGCTGCGAGGGGTTTCTGGTGGAGGCGCCGGGTACTGCCCCCGGGTCCGAATGGTTTATTACAATTACCGTTTATCACCATAGTCATGCCCGTTGTCGGGCGTGACGGGTGGAATATAGGAGCCTGCCGAGCGGAATGGAAGGGGCTGCCGGGGATTTCAGCCCGGAGCCTGTTCGAGGCATTCGCCTTCGGCTCCGGAATCGTCTAGCTTCCCGAAACCATGAAACAATATCACGACCTCATGCGCCATGTGCGAGACCACGGGCACGCCAGGGACGACCGCACGGGAACGGGCACACTTTCCGTCTTCGGCCACCAGATGCGCTTCGACCTCGGCGCCGGGTTTCCGCTCGTCACCACGAAGAAGCTGCATCTGCGCTCGATCATCCACGAACTGTTGTGGTTCATCCGCGGCGAGACGAACATACAGTACCTTCACGATAACAGGGTGACGATCTGGGACGAGTGGGCCGACGCCAACGGCGATCTCGGGCCCGTCTATGGCGCGCAGTGGCGCTCGTGGCCCGCGCGCGACGGTTCCACCATCGACCAGCTGGCTGAAGTCATCTCGCGCATCCGCAAGAGCCCGGACTCGCGCCGCCTCATCGTCACCGCATGGAACCCGGCGGATGTGGACCAGATGGCGCTGCCGCCGTGCCATTGCCTGTTCCAGTTCTACGTGGCCGATGGCAAGCTCTCCTGCCAGCTCTACCAGCGCTCGGCCGATATTTTCCTGGGCGTTCCCTTCAACATCGCATCCTATGCGCTCTTGACCCACATGGTGGCGCATGTGACCGGCCTGAAGCCCGGCGAATTCATCCACACGCTGGGTGACGCGCATCTCTATCTCAACCACCTCGATCAGGCGGACGAGCAGCTCAAGCGCGAATTTCTGCCGCCGCCGCGCCTCGTCCTCAAGCGCGACGTGAAGGAGATCGATGAATTCCGCTATGAGGATTTCGAGATCATTGGCTATCAGGCGCATCCCGGCATCGCCGCCCCGATTGCGGTGTAATCTCGTGAGCGCAAAATCTTGAGCATGTTTGGCGAGGATTTCGCCGGCGGATGGTTCCGAAGGATCTACCAGCCATCGAACCCCGCTGGAGTGGGCATTGCCATCGCCGTCGCGATTGGGCTTGTCCTGCTGCATCAGGGATTGCAGATCCTGTTCGCGACGGGCGTTCTCGTCACGCTTTTCGGCGGCGCGTTCGAGGATACGCGCTCTCTGGTGAAGGCGAGCCTCATCGTCATTTTCCCGGCCTCGCTGGTCATCGCCTGGGCGGCGTGGAAGCTCGCAGGCGTCAAGGGCGGCGCCGCGCCAGAAGTGCTGAGCCTTCGCACGCCGCGCATCACGCCCGTGGGCTGGGCCGCCGTCATCGCCGGATTTCTCATCGCCATGTATGCCGCGATCCTCATCATCGTCATGGTGCTGGGAATCGACCTCGATCAATACACGCCGGGGCCAGACGGCACTTCGCCGGACAGTGGCTCCGCCGGGCTGGTGAAAGAGGCGATGTTGGATATCGCCAACGAGCCGTGGATGTTCCTGCTGGTGTTTCCGTCAATCGCGTTCGGCGCGCCCATTGCCGAGGAAATCATCTTCCGGGGCCAGCTGTTTTCGGCACTGTCACGAACCTGGCTCGGCGTTTCGGGAACGGCGGTCGTCACGTCTGCCGCCTGGGCGCTGCTCCACATGTCGGAGCCGTGGTTCTCGATCGGGCTCATCTTCATCATGGGCCTCGTTTTCGGCTGGCTGATGTACCGCTTCGGCAGTCTGTGGATCGTGATGGCCTGCCACGGCGCATGGAACGGCATCTATGCGCTCATCCTCTTCTCAACACTTGGAGGCCAGTCATGACACTTGAAATCCGCGCGGCGCGGCGCGGCGAGGAGGGACTTGTCCATGGCTTCATTTCCAAGCTGGCGGAATATGAAAGGCTTTCGCACGAGGTGAAGGCCAGTGCGGCGGACATTGGCGAAGCGCTGTTTGGCAAGACGCCGCGCTGCCATTGCGAACTGGCCTTCTGGAACGGCGAGCCTGCGGGCTTCGCGCTGTGGTTCTACAATTTCTCCACCTTTGCCGGAAAGGCCGGCATCTATCTCGAAGACCTGTTCGTCGAGCCGCACCTGCGCGGCCATGGCATCGGCAAGGCGCTGCTGAAGCATCTGGCGCGGCGCTGCATTGCCGAAGGCCTGCCGCGCTTCCAGTGGTGGGTGCTGGACTGGAATGCGCCGTCGATCGCTTTCTACGAATCGCTTGGCGCGAAACCGCAGGAAGACTGGACGGTCTATCGCGTATCGGGCGACGAATTGCAGGCGTTGGCGCAGTGACGCTCGCCATCCGCACGGCTCAACCCGGAGATGGCGCGTCACTCCACGCCATGGTGAAGGCGCTGGCGGAGTCCCACGGCCATGGCGAGCATGTCTTCGCAACCCCTCAGGATTATGAGGACGCGCTTTTCCGCCAGGATCCGATTGTTGGTGCGTTCCTCGCCACTGTTGACGGCAAGCCCGCAGGCTGCGCCATCTGGCACCGCAGTTTCAGCACCTTCCGGGGCCGCGAAACGATCTATCTGGAAGACCTTTCCGTTCTGCCGGAGTTTCGGCGCAGGGGAATCGCCAAGGCGCTTCTGAGACAAGTGGCAATCCTCGCCGTGGTGCGCGGCGCGCCGCAGGTCTATTGGCTGATGATGGGTTGGAACGACAGCGCCCGGAACCTATATGCGGAAGCGGGAGCCGAAATCGAGGATGGCAATTGCTTCTGCCGCCTTCACGGCGAAGCTCTAAAAAGGCTGGCATCATGATTTCCTTCGTCGTCGCGGTGTCGCGGAACGGAGTCATTGGAAACGATGGCGGGTTGCCGTGGCGTATTTCCACCGATCTGAAGCGCTTCAAGGAAATCACCATGGGAAAGCCCGTGGTGATGGGCCGGAAAACCTGGGAAAGCCTGCCCCGGAAACCCTTGCCAGGCCGCCGCAACATCGTGATAACCAGGCAGGACGGCTTTCAGGCGCCTGGCGCGGAGGTGGTCCGCTCACCCCGGGAAGCCGTAATCTTGTGCGCAAGCGATCCGGAAATCGCGGTCATTGGCGGGGGTGAAATCTATCGCCTGTTCTGGCCTCTGGCGGACCGCCTCTATCTGACCGAGGCCGATCTCGATGTGGCAGGCGACACACACTTCCCAGAAGTCCTGCCGCAAGAATGGCGCGAAGTCTCGCGGGAGGTGCATTCCCAAGGGCCCGACGACAGTGCGTCTTTCGTGCTCAGGGTTCTCGACCGGGTGGCCTGAAACATTAAGTCTTTCTAATGCCGTGGACATTGTGTCCCGTGCTACCTATATCGCATCAATAATCACGCACGACAGAAGAAGGTGACATGAATGCCGTGGAATTCCGAAGGCGGTGGCGGTAACCAGGGTCCGTGGGGTCAAGGCCCCTGGGGCCAGGGCGGCGGTCCAAAGCGGCCGAACAATGGCGGCGGCGGTGGCCGTGGTCCGACCCCTCCCGATCTCGATGATCTGATCCGCAAGGGACAGGACAAGCTGAAGCAGGTGCTGCCATCGGGCGGCGGCCGTTTCAGCTGGGTGCTACCCGTTGTGATTCTTGGTCTGTTCGTCATCTACAACAGCGTCTACCAGGTCCAGCCGGACGAGCGCGGCGTCGTTCTCCGCTTCGGCGAATATTCCCGAACCGCCGAGCCAGGCCTCCATTTCGCGCTGTGGCCCATCGAGGTGATGGAAAAGCCGCGCGTGGGCGCCGTCCGCCAGATCAATATCGGCACCGAAGGCAACGAGGGCCAGATGCTGACCGCCGACAAGAACATCCTCGGCGTTCCATTCTCGGTGTTCTGGCGCATCAACGATCCGCAGAACTTCCTGTTCAACGTCGCCGATCCGGAACGCACCATCCGATCCATCTCGCAGAGTGCCATGCGCGAAGTCGTCGGCCAGACTCGCGCCCAGCAGATCCTCACCACCGGCAAGAACGCGGTGGAAGCGCAGGTGATGACCATTACCCAGACGCTGCTTGATGAATATGGCTCGGGCGTCACGATCACATCCATCAACCTTGGTGATGTGCAGCCGCCGCGGGAGGTGGCAAACGCCTTTGCCGAAGTCGTCCGCGCCGGCCAGAACCAGCAGCAGCTGATCAACGAGGCCGAGCAATACCGCAACCAGCAGGTCCGCTTGGCCGAAGGTGAAGCGGCAAAGCTCGTCGAAGATGCCAATGCCTACAAGGCCCGCGTCGTCGCCGATGCAGAGGGTGAAGCGGCCCGCTTCCTCTCCGTCTACGAGCAATACAAGAACGCACAGGGCGTCACGCGCGAGCGCATTTTCCTGGAAACGATGGAAGGCATTCTTGGCAGCACGAACAAGATCGTGATCCAGGAAGGTGCAAACGGCCAGGGTGTCGTGCCCTATCTGCCGCTTCCCGAAATCCAGAAGCGCGCCACCACCGCCGTGCCGCAGAACTGATCGGGGACTCGATACATGAACGCTACAAAGACCATACTCGGGATCGTCGCAGCGGCTGTCGCCATCGTGCTGTTCCTGTCCTACTTCGTCGTCAACGAAAAGCAGAAGGCGCTTGTGCTGCGCTTTGGCGAAATCAACCGCGTGGTTGAAGCGCCGGGCCTCTATTTCAAGCTGCCTTTCGCAGATACGGTCACCATGATCGAGGACCGTATCATCATCTGGGAAAACAACGACCGCCCGGTTCAGGACGTCGCCTCTCAGGTCTATATCGTCGATGCCATCACGCTGGCCCGCATCAAGGATGCGCAGCTCTTCCGTGAAACGCTCGGCGCCGACCTGATGCAGGCAGAAGCCCGAATCGCTGCCCGTCTCGACGCGGCACTCCGCCAGACCTATGGCCGCCGCTCGTTCGATGCCGCGCTGTCGTCCGACCGCGCGGTGATGATGCGCGAAATCCGCGATTCGCTGCGCCAGGAAGCCGACACGCTGGGGATCGAGATCGTGGACGTGCGCGTGCGCCGTACCGACCTCAGCGAGAACGTCCTGGAACAGACCTACCGCCGCATGGAATCCGAGCGCAACGCGCTGGCCCAGGACATCCGCTCTCAGGGTGAGGCGACCAAGACGCGCATGAACGCCGAAACCGACCGCACTTACACGGTGAAGCTCGCCGAATCCCGCAAGCAGGCGGAAATCCTCCGCGGCCAGGGCGACGGTGAAAGGAACCGCGTATTCGCCGGGGCCTTCCAGCAGGACCCGGAGTTCTTCAGCTTCTACCGCTCGATGCAGGCCTATGCGAAGAGCATGGCGACGGACGGCACGACGCTGGTGCTGAACCCGAACTCCGACTTCTTCAAGTATTTCGGCAAGCAAACCTCGGCGCCGCCGGCGCCTGACCAGCCGGCACAGGCTGCTCCGGCTCCTGTCCAGCCTGCGCAACCGGCTCCGGCGCAACCGGTGCAATGATACCTGAACTGCTGATGGCCCTCGGTCTCGTACTTGTGATCGAGGGCCTTCTTTATGCCTTGGTTCCGGGGCACTTGAAAGCCATGATGCTTTCATTCCAGAAGCTTTCAGACGACCAGATGCGGATAGGCGGCGTTGCCGCGATGGCGGTGGGCGTCGTGATCGTCTGGATCGTGCGGAGCGTATTCCTCTGATCGGATGTCCTGGAGAGCGGTAACATGAGCGGCAAGGTGTTGAAGGTGCGTGGCGGTGTCCTGGCGCTCGGCGCAGGTATCCTGGCGATGGGGTTGGCGTCAGGAATTCCAGCGGCGCAGGAATCGCCCGCCGTCAATCAGGAACAAACGCTCACACCCACCCAGCCGGAGCTTCAGGAACTGCCCTCCGTCGCCGATCTGGCAGACAGGCTGCTTCCCGCCGTGGTCGAGATCACCATCGAATCCAAGAGCGTCTCCGCTGCTCCCAAGCTGCCGCAAATGCCGGGTGGCGATGATGAGAATTCGCCGTTCAAGGATTTCTTCGACGACTTCCTCAAGCGCCAGCAGGGCGAGAATTCAGAGCCGCGGCCGATGACCTCCATGGGATCGGGCTTCGTCGTCGACGCCTCGGGCCTCATCGTCACCAACAATCATGTGGTCGAGGGCGCCGAGACGATCGAAGTCCGCTTCCACGACGATGTCGTGCTGAAGGCCGAACTCGTGGGCCGCGATCCCAAGACCGATCTGGCCGTGCTGCGTGTCAAGACCGACAAGCCGCTCCCCATCGTCAGCTTCGGCGACAGCGACAAGCTCCGCATTGGCGAGTGGGTGATGGCTATCGGCAATCCCTTCGGCCTTGGCGGCTCGGTGTCGCTCGGTATCGTCTCGGCGCGCAACCGCGACATCAGTGCGGGTCCCTACGATGATTTCATCCAGACGGATGCCGCCATCAACAAGGGCAACTCCGGCGGCCCGCTGTTCAATCTGCGCGGCGAAGTGATGGGCATCAACACGGCCATCTATTCGCCGTCGGGCGGCTCGGTCGGCATCGGTTTCTCGGTTCCCGCCAACACCGCGCGGAACGTCATCGAACAGCTCGTCAAGTATGGCGAAACCCGCCGCGGCTGGCTCGGTGTCAAGATCCAGTCCGTCACCGACGATATCGCAGAGTCGATGAACCTGCCCCGCCCGCGCGGCGCGCTCATCGCGGATGTGACGCCCACGGGGCCTGCAGAAAAGGCCGGCATCCAGTCGGGCGACGTTGTCATCGAGTTCAACGGCCGCCCGGTCAATTCCATGCGCGATCTGCCGAAGATCGTGGCCGAGACCGAGATCGGCAAGAAGGTGCCCGTCAAGCTCTATCGCAAGGGCCAGGAAATGTCCGTCATGGCCGAAGTGGGCCGCCTCGAGGATGGCGAGAAGATTGCCTCCGCCGCGACGCCGGGCCAGGATACTCCCGCCGCACCGGCCGTTCTCACCGTGCTCGGCATGACGGTCAGTTCGATGACGGATGAACTGCGCACCAAGTACTCGATCGACAAGGACATCAAGGGCGCCGTCATCACCCAGGTGGCCGAAGATGGCCTCGCCGCAGAAAAGCGGCTCGAGGCCGGCGATGTCATCACCGAGGCTGGCGAGAAGGAAGTTCTGGGTGCCGCCGATATCTCGGCGCGCATCGAGGAGGCGGAGAAGGCCAAGAAGAATTCGATCCTGCTGCTCGTCGCCAAGGGCGGCAAGCAAGGCGAAATGCGCTTCATCGCATTGAAGCTGAAGTAATCACAGGCGAAGGCCGGGGCGATTTGGCTGCCCGGCGTTGTCTCGCATCACGAATTCGGACCGGCTGTAGCCCTGGAGATAGAGCAGGGCGGTCAAGTCGCCATGGTCGATTGCGAAGCGGGCCTGTTCGCGCACCTTGGGCTTGGCGTGGAGTGCCACGCCCATTCCAGCTGTCAGTAGCATGGGAATGTCGTTGGCGCCGTCGCCCACCGCCAGCGTATCATCAGCCGTTATGCCGAGCGTCGAACTGATGCGGTGCAGCGCATCCACCTTGGCCTGCTGGCCCAGAATTGGAAGCCCCACTTCGCCCGTCAGCACGCCATCGCGGATGATCAGATCATTGGCCTGGTTCTCGTCAAAGCCCAGTGCTCCGGCAACGCGCGCGGTGAACGGCGTGAAGCCGCCAGAGACGAGCGCGGTATAGGCTCCCGCGGCCTTCATGGTGGCGATCAGCGTGCGCCCGCCGGGCATGAAGGTGATCCGTTCACGGATGATCCGGTCGATGATCGATTCTTCCAGACCCTTCAACAGTCCGACGCGCTCCTTCAGCGCGCCCTCGAAGTCAAGCTCGCCCCGCATGGCGCGGATGGTGATGTCCTTGATGCGGTTCCCCACGCCCGCCATCACGCCCAGTTCGTCGATGCATTCCTGCTGGATCATGGTCGAATCCATGTCGGCGATCAGCATGCGCTTGCGCCGGTTCTGTGCGGGCACGATGTTGACATCGATGGGATGGCTGCGGAGTGCTTCGGTAAATTCTGCCAGCCGCGGGAAGGGGGCCACCTCCGCCGCTTCCGCTTCGGCCAGCCAGCGGGGAGCGCCGCCGCCGAAATCGCGCAACATCTCCACCACATGCTGCCCGATTGCGCCAGAGCCCGGGGCTGCTATGAGAACGGCGACAGAATCCATGATGAGCAACACCCCCCAAAAACGCGCGCTGCTTATTGCAGGCCCCACCGCCAGCGGCAAGTCCGCGCTGGCGCTCGATCTGGCGCGCAAATGGAACGGTGTCATCATCAATGCCGATGCGCTGCAGGTCTACCAGCCCTTGCGCATTCTCTCGGCGAGGCCAACGCCCGAGGAGGAAACGCTGGTGCCGCACCGGCTCTATGGGCATGTCGGCGCAGCAGCGCAATTCTCGGTGGCCCGCTGGCTGAAAGAGGCAAGCCTCGAAATCGAGGCGACATGGGAGCGCGGGCTCCATCCCATCATCGTGGGCGGCACCGGCCTCTATTTCCGGGCGCTCGAAAAGGGGCTGGCGCCTGTGCCGGAGATTCCGGACGAGGTCCGCACCCGGTGGCGGACCTTCGAGGGCAATCTCCATGCCGAATTGTGGCAGCGTGATCCCGCCATGGCGACCCGGCTGCTGGCAACTGACCGGCAGCGGCTGGTGCGGGCGCTGGAGGTGGTCGAGGCAACGGGCCGCTCGCTGCTCGACTGGCAGAGAGAGGGGCAGGAGGCGGCACTCCTCGAAGGGGGGAGCATCGAGCGTATCTTCATGGATGTGCCGCGCGACGAGCTTTATGCCCGCGCCGAACTGCGTTTCGATCAAATGCTGCGGGCCGGGGCGCTGGATGAGATGCGCCCGTTGATCGGCCTCGATCCGGCATTTCCGATGATGCGGGCCATCGGCGCTCCGGAACTGGTCTCGCACCTGAAGGGCGAGATCACGCTGGAAGAGGCCGCGACGCTGGCCAAGACGGCGACCCGGCAATACATCAAGCGCCAGCTTACCTGGTGGCGCGGCCAGATGGCCCACTGGCGGTAGAGTGCATAAGGAAAATTTGTCTGATTTTCATTCAACTAGCAACGCCATTAGGCCTCGGTGGAATTTTCTGTTTCTGTAATGGTAACTGTGCAGTTTACGCTCGGAGTCGGGAATACAACTCGGCCCACTTTGCTGAGCATTGCCATTCTGCAGGCCGCTGAAAAATCCTTGTCGTTTTCATTTAGCAAATGCTGCACTGCTCGAAAAAGATCAGGAGTACTGACCAACGCGGTTGAAGTGCTGGTCGCCGCAGTTTTGCACTTGTCCGTAAATGGATCGTCCCTCTTGTCAGGCGGCAGTAAACGGTATCCATTGCCAAAAAGAACAGCCTTTGCTGGAAAAGCAACACTCTCACGCTGCAAATCCTCATGAATGTTCATTGTTAGTTGGCGTAACTTGTCAACATTAATTGGTTTATTGTCCTTGCCCTCTACTTCACCGACCAATCGACCTTCAGCACACTCAAAAACTACGTCGAACTCAGATGCACCTTCTTTGAACTGCTCAACCAAGAACCCAAAAAGTTTTAAGGCATCGAGAACGGCATACTCGAGCGGTTTGCCATTCTCAAAAAGGAGCGCTCGAAATCTACCAGCACTTGCCAACTCATCTTTCAATTGTTCTTTATGTCGTTGCGCTTCCTCGATTACCTTCTCTGCTGCCAAAAGCTTACCCCGG
>JBKJQU010000036.1:0-4821 GCA_046594995.1 Aestuariivirga sp. | reverse complement strand
GAGCGGGTTTCAAACATATGCTCGACAAGCATGGCCGCAACCGAAAGGCCGCTGCGGGTTTTGGAAACCAGATCATGGTGGTGAAGGCCGGGCGTGGTGTTGATCTCGCCGATCAATCCATTATCGCGGGTCAGGGGTCGCCCCAGGTCACGCGCGATGATGTCGATCCCGGCAAGCCTCACGCCAAGATTCTGCGCGAGGCGTGAGCAGGTGGCAAGGGTCGAGGGATGAACCATGTGCCCCAGGCTGTGGTTCTGGCTCGCATCATTCTCATTCACTGCGCGCTTCAGCACGATGGTTTCGCCCGCTGCCGGAACCGAGCGGAGCGTCAGGTCCTGTGCCGCCAGATAGCCCAGGCATTCGCGGTCGAGCCTGATGGGGCTCAAGGCCGTGAAAGGCTGGCCTGAAAGGCGCTTCGCATTCTCGGCCTTCACCAGCTCGCGGATGCTGCGCATGCCGTCGCCTGTGATGCGCGGCGGATCGCGGCGCACCGCATCGAGGAAACGCCCATCGACGAACAGCAGCCGCCACGACTGGCCTTCGATCTGTTCCTCTGCAATCAGGTCGGTATCAAAACGTGCCGCCCAGATCGCAGCGCGCTTGAACGCAGCGCGCGTGGTGATGCCGGTCGTCACGCCGCGCCCGCCGCCCGTGCCGGAATTTGGCTTCACCACCAGGGGCCGCCCATGTTCCAGAAGCCCGTAAGCCTTCGGGAGGTTGGTGACGGGAAAGCGCACATGGTTCGGAACTGCCAGCCCCTGTTCGGCCAGCAGGTCATAGGTCAGCGCCTTGTCGCCCATCAGCTGCAGCGTCAGTTGATCGTCCAGTCTGACATCGGGACCGCGCACAATGACGACCGTGCCATTCCGGGCCAGCCTGGTATAGCCGTGCCATTTCCGCACGTCGGCGCCAAGCTCTCTCGCCACGCTGTTCCAGAACAGGTCATAGTAGCGCCGCCGCAATTCCTGGAACTTCAGGTGCTGGAAGATATCGGAAACATCCGCGAAGCGAAGTCCGCGAAACATCATCCGGGTGAGTTGTGCAGGCACGCTCATCTCGTTCATTCCACCAGGCAATGATCTGCGGCAAGCTGACGGTCGACCCAGTCGTTGGAGAACTTGCCCGCCTTCACGTCCATCACATATTGCTGCATGCGCGCGCGGTGCGTGCGCAGCCGCATCACGGTGTCTTCCGCCACCTCGCGGCGGATCACGGCAATGCCGCTCGTGTCGGCGGCGATGATGTCGCCGGGGTTGACGACGATGCCGCCGCAGCTGACCGCGTAATTCAATTCGCCGGGCCCGCGATGGAGCGGCCCGAAGGGTGTCACGCCACGCGCATAGACGGGCAGTCCCGCCTCGATCAGGCCGGGCAGGTCGCGCACCAGGCCATCGACGATAAAGCCTGCAATTCCACGGTGTTTTGCCTTGTTTGTAACGAGATCGCCCAGCACGGCATTGCGCTGGCTGCCGCTGGTGTCGATCACCACCACGTCACCGGGCTTTGCCGCATCCAGCGCCTTGTGAACCATCAGGTTGTCGCCCGGAAACACCTTCACTGTCAGTGCCGGGCCGACAAGCGGCGCGGCATTCACGATGTTCCTGATCTCGGGCGCCATCGTATACATGCGGTTCAGGATGTCGGAAATGTCAGGCGTTTCGAAATCGCGGAACAGGGCGGTCAGCGACGCGGGCGGGCGATCGATGTTAAGGCGGATGCGGAAGCCCGCGCCCGGCGTCATCTCGGCCGACTTCGGGCGCTCGGTTGCTCCGCCATCCTGATGCGGCTTGCTGAAGGGGCTCGGAATGATCGCCATGGCTCTTTACGTCCTTGTTCCCGGTGTGAACTATGCTTGGCGAATGGTGCATGCCCGGTGCCACGCGGATGACCGTTTGCCGCCAGTGTTAACACTATCTTAACGAGCTGTGCCGGGGCTAGACTGAAGGCCTCACAGGAGAGGGCCCAGATGAGTCTCGAAAGCGATATCGCCGGCATGGCGAAGCAGGAAGAACGCCTCAGGTTCAAAAGCTTCAGCGAGGCCGACGCATGGGAACTGGGCAGCCGGATGCGCGCCGCCGCGCAAGAGCGGAACATTCCCTTCGTCATCGATATTCGCATCGGCAACCGGCCCCTGTTCTTCACCGCACTTCTTGGTTCGACGCCCGACAATCCCGAATGGGTGCGCCGCAAGGTCAATACCGTGCTGCGCTTCCACAAGTCGTCCTATCGCGTGGGCCGCGAATATGAACTGAAAGGCCAAGCCTTCGATTCCTCACGCGGCATCGACCCGATGAACCATGCGCCCGCGGGCGGCGGCTTTCCCATTCACATCATCGGAACGGGCATCATCGGCGTCATCACCGTGTCGGGCGTACCGCAGCGCGAGGACCACGCCTTCGTCGTCGAAATGCTCTGCGCGTATCTGGGAGAAGACCACAAGGCGCTGGCGCTTGGTGCTGAAACGCCCTGATGGACAATACCGTCTGGTTTTTCGTGCTTGCCGCTCTCGCCGCGTTTCTGGTCGGTGCATCGAAGGGCGGCCTGCCGATGGTGGGCGTGCTGGGCGTGCCCATCATGGCGCAGGTCATGCCGCCCGTTGCGGCGGCGGCCCTGCTGCTTCCCGTCTATGTCGTCAGCGACATGGTGGGCCTTTGGGCTTACCGGAAGCAATATGACAAGCGGAATCTGATGATCCTGCTGCCCGCCATGATCTTCGGCGTCGGCGTGGGCTGGGCCACGGCGAAGATCACGCAGGAGTGGATGGTGACTCTTCTCGTCGGCGTCATCGGCCTGTTCTATTGCATCACCGTGATGCTGAAGCAGGCGGATGCGGCGCCAAAGCCCGCCGATGTTCCGCGCGGGGTTTTCTGGGGCACGCTCACGGGCTTTACGAGCTTTGTCTCCCACACCGGCGGCCCGCCCTACCAGATGTATGTGCTGCCGCAGAAGCTGGATAAGATGGTCTTCGCCGGCACCAGCACCATCGCCTTCGCCGTCATCAATCTGGTGAAGGTGGTGCCATATTGGGCGCTGGGCCAGTTCAACACAGGCAATCTCGAGCTTGCGGCCATGCTGTCGCCGCTCGCCATCGTAGGCGCACTCATCGGCTACAAGCTCACCGCGATCCTTCCGGAGAAACTGTTCTTCCGCCTGGTCGAGGTTGCGCTCTTCGTCCTGTCGCTGAAGCTCATCTACGACGCGCTTTTCAAATGATCCGTGTACATCCGATCACGGCGCTTGCTGTTACCTGTTCAGACGAAGGCTGGAAGTTCGCACAGCAGAATCAGGCTGCAATTACGGCTTACTGGGCAGATGTCACAGCGCAGAAGCCCTCGCTGTGGAATGGCGAGGTGCTGCTCTGCGACCATGCGGAAGTAATCGATCAAACATTCGAGGCGCGGCTCGTCAAAACCGATTACGCCAGCTTCGTCGCGTGGCGTGACTGGGAGAGGCCGGATCACAGCGTCCGAAACCTGTTCGGCGTTGCCGCAGCCTTCTCAGGCGATGGCGCGCTCATATTCGGCGTCATGAACGGCTGGACGCTGAACGCCGGCAAATCCTACCCGCCATCGGGCACTCTCGAACCGAAAGACGTGTCAGCGAACGGCACGGTCGACATCATGGGCTCGATGCGAAACGAGCTTCTGGAAGAGACGGGGCTCGACATCGCGAATGCGGTAGCCGGCGAGATGATCGCCATCTTCGAGGGGCCGCGCCTCGCCGTGGCGCAGCGGCACGACTTTCCGCAGCCGTTTGCGGAAATCGAAGCTCTCTTTGCCCGGCACAATGCAGGCGACGGGTCCCCGGAACTCGCCCGTATCGAGGCGATCCGCTCCACTTCACAAATCGATTCCAGAATGCCGCCCTATGCGCAGGAGATCATACGCTATTTTCAACGGTGAAATCATGGGTTGACGGCGCGTTATCGCCTCTGCGAACCTGAATGCCTGGAGGGGGCTCCAGATTCCGGGAATAATGCTCATGATTTTTCGATCTCTCTTCGGCCTGCTGGCATCGATGGCCCTGGTGTCCTGCCTGGTCTCCGCACCATCGCAAGCTGAGGAGGGGCAGCGCGTCATCCTCGTTCTCGATGCTTCGGGTTCCATGTGGGGCCAGATCGACGGCAAGCCCAAGATGCAGATCGCCAAGGACGTGGTCGGCAAGGTCATTACCAACTGGAAACCCGGTGACGAGATCGGCCTTGTCGCCTATGGCCACCGCAAGAAGGGTGCGTGCGACGACATCGAAGTACTGACCGCACCGGGCAAGCTCGATGCCGGCAACTTCATGGACAAGGTCAATGCGCTTACCCCCAAGGGCAAGACGCCGATGACGCAGGCCATCCGCCAGGCGGCGGAAGCGCTGAAATACACCGAGCGGCAGGCCACTGTCATTCTCGTGTCGGACGGCATCGAGACATGCGATCCCGATCCTTGCGCCGTCGCCGAGGAACTTGAAAAGCTAGGTATCGGCCTCACCGTCCACACTGTCGGTTTCGGTCTCGATAACAAGGGCGCCGTCGCACAATTGCAGTGCCTTGCGGAAAAGACCGGCGGCATCGCCATCATCGCCGAAAACGCCGGCGAACTCGAAGACGCGCTGACGAAAACCGTCAAGGCCGAGACGGAACCCGCACCGCCGCCGCCGGAGCCTGCGGCGCTGGAAGGCTTCCCCGGCCACGTCGTCATGGCAAAAGGCATCGAGCTGCCAGAACCGTTCCATCAGCCCACATGGGAAATCTACAAATCGAACAACGGTGAAAAGGGCGAGCGCGTCAGCATCGAATATGGCAGCAGCGTGAAGCTGCAGTTTGCCGAATCC
>JBKJQU010000453.1:0-11155 GCA_046594995.1 Aestuariivirga sp. | reverse complement strand
CAGGATTTCTTCGCGGGTCGGAGAACATTTCGGCTCTGGCTTTCGCTTGGCCTAACTGCCCAAAGGGCGCGAGGGTCAAATAGTGCCCCCGGATTTCTCCGCCTGCCCCCGGGAATGCTGGATACGTGGTCCACCATCCGCAGGCCTGCCCTCCGATCCCATCCAGGCTCACCGTCATGAGCAGGACCCCAAGCGGGATGGAGTGGGTATGAATATACACCTATAGGAATAGATGTCAAGAGGTGAGCGTGGGGATAGAGGCCCTCATCCGGCCTTCGGCCAACTTCTCCCATGCCTCACGGCACGGGCGAAGCCGCTGGGACCGTAGATGCGACGCACATTGTGAAGGGGAAATCTATCAGCGTCCGCCTTCTCCCGTGCCCGGGCTTGACCCGGGTATGGGAGAAGGTGCCGACAGGCGGATGAGGGCCTTTATCGGCGCATGATTTCAGGCAAAGTCCGGGTGCCCCTCTCTTACCCCAACTTTGTTGGGTCCCCTTTCTCTCCCCGCTGGCGCGGGGCGAGAACGTTTTGAAATTTCTCTCGCCCCTTATCTCCCCCAGGCGGGAGAAGACGTCAGTTCAGCTTCCCGCCGTGCCGCCTTTGCCGACGTAGGCGATGCGGAGCATGTTGGTGGCGCCGGGGGTGCCCAAGGGCAGGCCGGCGGTGACGATGATGCGCTGTCCCGGTTCGGCGAAGCCTTCGTCGAAGGCGATGCGCGACGCTCTGGTCACCATGTCGTCGAGGTCGTGCGCGTCTTCCGTCAGCACGCAGTGGAGGCCCCAGACAAGCGCCAGGCGGCGGGCCGTGGCGGGAATGGGCGTCAATGCGATGACAGGCGTATCGGGCCGCTCTCGCGACATGCGAAGCCCCGTGCTGCCCGAGCCTGTGTAGCAGACGATGGCAGAGAGCTTGAGAGTCTCGGAGATAGAGCGCGCGGCACTCGAGATCGCGTCGGCACTTGTGGCCTGCGGTTCGTAGCGCTGGGCGGTGATGATGCCGCGATAGAGGCCGTCCCGCTCCACGGCCTGGGCGATGCGGTCCATGGTGGCGACCGCCTTGTCCGGCCAGGCGCCGGTGGCGGATTCCGCCGAGAGCATGATCGCATCCGCACCCTCATAGACGGCGACGGCGACGTCGGAAACTTCGGCGCGCGTTGGCACCGGTTCGACGATCATCGATTCCAGCATCTGGGTGGCGACGATGACGGGCTTGCCCATGCGGCGCGCGGCCCTCGTGATGAGCTTCTGTTTGCCCGGCACGGTTTCAAGCGGGAGTTCTACCCCTAAGTCTCCGCGCGCGACCATGAGGCCGTCCGAGATTTCGATGATCTCGTCCAGCACATGCAAGGCGGCGGGCTTCTCGATCTTGGCCATGACGCCGGCGCGGCCTGCGATGAGCTTCCGGGCTTCGGCGACGTCCGCTGCGCGCTGCACGAAGGAGAGCGCGATCCAGTCTACACCCACGGAGGCCGCGGCTTCGAGGTCCGCGCGGTCTTTATCGGTCAGGGCCGGGATGGGGATGACCGTATCGGGGAGGTTCACGCCCTTGCGATCTGATATGGTGCCGCCGAAGATGACGCGCGTCGTGAGCTTCTCCGGCTCGGCTTTCAGGATTTCAACGCGGAGGCGGCCGTCATTCAGCAGCAGATTGTCGCCCGCTTGCGCGGAGGCGAATATTTCGGGATGCGGAAGATAAACGCGGGTGGCGTTGCCGGGCGTCTTGTCGGTATCGAAGATGAAGATATCGCCGGCGGCGATCTTCGCTTCCTTGCCCTCGAAGGTGCCGATGCGGATCTTGGGGCCCTGAAGATCGGCCAGGATGCCGACAGGACGCTTCAGCTTCGCTTCCATGGCACGGATATCACCATGGAGCTGGCGCAGCAGGTCGTGCTGGGTGTGGCTCATGTTGATGCGGAACACATCCACACCGGCGATGAAAAGTTTTTCCAGCATTTCGGGGGATGACGACGCGGGTCCAAGCGTCGCCACGATCTTCACGTTGCGATTACGGCGCAATTTATTGTCCTTGTGTGGTCTTTTCGCCGGAGAGGGACACCGTCCAGTCGCCCTGTTCGCCGGTATCGACTTCGAAGAAGCCCGTTCTGGTGTAGCCGCGGCTTTCGCATTCCTCGATGCCGCGAATGGTGAAGACCTTGTCTCTCGTGCACATCATCGACTTGCCGCCCCAGGAGCCGCCCTTGTCGTAGTCGACCGCGAAGACATAATAGTAGCGCGCGATGAGATCGCCCTTGAGCAGGGGCATGCAGTTCTTCGGCGCATCCGATTGCGGCGGGATTGTCCACCAGCCTTCGGTGGCCCAGCCATCCTTGTCCTTGTAACCAAGCGCCACGCCGACGCGGCTGTCGGTGTTGTTGCAGAGCTTCAGATCGGCTTGGGCGGGAAGGGTCATTCCGCAGAACATGAGAAGCGCGCCTGCCGCCAGCGCTGTTTTCTGAACCATTCTGCCGCCTCCGGATCGTTTCCGCGAATCGCTCATAACATTCCCACTTGGCCACGCTCCGTCAACTGCGGGGAAAGCGAATTCCCACTGCGCTGAGTGGCGTAACCGGATGACTGAGGGATTAGCCTCATCTATATGGCCAGTCCATGACAAAGATTAGCGATCAGGAAGCGTACGAAATTGTGGCGGCAAGCGCCGATAACCCGTTGATCCTGCTTTGCGACCATGCGAGCAACCATGTGCCGCCGGAATATGGCGGCTTAGGCTTGCCGCGGGCGCAATTCGAGCGCCATATCGGCTACGACATCGGCGTGCGGGACGTGACGATCGGATTGGCGGCGCGCTTGAGCGGAACGGCGGTGCTTTCGAAGTTCTCGCGCCTCCTGATCGACCCCAACCGGGGGATGGATGACCCGACGCTGATCATGCGGATTTCAGATGGCGCGGTGGTGCCGGGAAACCGCGACGTGGACGAGGATGAGCGCGCGCAGCGGATCGCGCGGTTTCATAGGCCTTACCGGCAGGCGGTGGCGGATGCGATTTCAGGCGTGAGCGCCAAGGGACAGGTGCCGTTTCTCGTGTCGATCCACAGTTTCACGCCGGTGTGGAAAGGCAACCCGAGGCCCTGGCATGTGGGCATCTTGTGGGACAAGGACGAGGCGGTGGCGCGCGCCATGATGCGCGGCTTCGAGATCCAAGGCGACCTCACCGTCGGCGACAATGAGCCCTATCATGGCGCACTCGAAGGCGATACGATGCACGAGCACGGCACAAGGGCGGGCCTTCCCCATGCGCTGATCGAAATCCGGCAGGATCTGATCGCCTCTGAAACAGGTGTGGATGAGTGGGTGGAACGGGTGGCGAAGGTGGTCGAACCCATTATGTATGGGCGATAACAGTGGAAATTTGCTGACATGAACATGGACGAGAAAACGAAGACCGAACTCGAGGCCGCGGCCTTCCGGCGCCTGCTGGAGCATTTGCGCGAGCGCAGCGATGTGCAGAACATCGACATGATGAATCTGGCGGGCTTCTGCCGCAATTGCCTGTCCAACTGGTTCGAGGATGCGGCGAAGGCACAAGGCGTTGCCGTAACGCGAGATGAGGCACGCACGATGGTGTATGGCATGTCGCAGGACGAGTGGAAGGCGAAATACCAGAAGGAGGCGAGCCCCGCGCAGAAGGCCGCCTTCGAGACATCACACAAGCACTGACAGCATCAGCGGGCGAGGACGACACATCATGCCGGGAACCAAGACAACATTCGCTCATGGCCAGTTGAAGGGCATCGTCGAGCGCATCGAGCGGCTCGAGGAAGAGAAGAAGACGATCGCCGGCGACATCAAGGAAGTCTATGCCGAGGCCAAGGCCAATGGCTTCGACACCAAGATCCTCCGCAAGGTGATTTCGCTCCGCAAGAAGGAGCCGACCGAGCGCGAGGAAGAGCAATCGATGCTCGATGTCTACATGGCCGCACTCGGCATGATTCCAGAAGAGTCCGAAGAGGCGGCCTGACGCGGCAGGCGCGGCTTCATCGGTCACAATATGAAGTCGGTGGCCTCGATGCTGGTGCGGTTGAGGACGGCGATGGCGAAATCAGCCGTCGTATCGGCGTTCGTTGTGCCTGTAACGAGCACATCGTCCACTGCGCCATCGCTATCGGCGTCGATGACGTCGTAGCGCAATTGTCCGGCGCTTCCGTTGAACGCCGCCGTTCCAATGAAGGTGAAGGCCTGATTGCCGTTGGCGGCACCCTCCGTGTTCGCGTCGATGGACAGGAGAACAATCTGATCCGCGCCGGTGGTGAGGAAGCCCACCGTGTCATAACCGGCGGCATTGACCGGCGCGTCGGCAATTCTCTTGTAGATGAACGTATCTGCGCCCGGCCCGCCCCATGCGAAGTCGATGCCAGTCCCGCCCTGTAGTGAGTCATCGCCGGAGCCGCCACTCAAATAGTCGTCGCTCGCATCGCCAAAAAGCTTGTCGTGGCCAGATCCGCCATAGAGGTCATCCCTGCCGGCACCGCCACGGAGCGTGTCAACGCCGCGCTCGCCATACAAAATGTCGCTTCCACCGCCGCCATCAATCGTATCGCGTCCGCCAAAGCCGCTGAACACGTCGGCAAATTCCGAGAGCGAGATGACGTCATTGCCGGACAGGGCTTCGGATAACAGCGTCAGATCATCGAGAGCGGTAGGCGACACGACGGCTTCAATGAGATCCGACAGCGATACGCTGACGCCATCAAGGATCCAGTTGATTACCCAGTTGCCGGTTCCACCATCATTCCATTCGGAGAGCGCGCTGGCCGTGCCTGAAGGGTAACCGTCATAAAAGAGATCGGCTCCTGCTGCGCCCAATGCCCATCTTACATCGGTGTCGCTCAGACCGTAGCCGTAGAAGAAATCATTGTAGACCGCGGTCGTAAAACCCCCAGCGCTCCAGGAAGCGTTCTGGCTGTCGAGAATTTCATCACCGTCGTAGTTGCTCTCATAAAAATACAGATTGAAGTCATCAATGTTGATTGCAGAGAATGCCTTGAAACGCGCCATGTTTCCGGTCCCCGATTGGATTGAGGAAGTATCCTATGGAATAATCAACAGATGGTCAAATGCGGGCAGGCGGCAGTGCCCTCATGGAAAAGGGCCCCGCATTCACGGAGCCCTTTTCCTGGTCCAGTTATGATTGAAACCTAGTTGCCGTCGGCCATGCCGAGCTTCAGCTTCTTTTCCTTGAGGACGGGGGCGTTCATCATGAGGCTGCCCTTGCCTTCGCGGTTGACGACGAGCATGTCGCCCTTGCCGGTGGCGGGCGCCTGCATCGACGCGACGGCCAGGCGCGGCAGTTGCGGCGCGGTATCGGCCTGAGCCTCATCAATGCCGGGCAGGAGGCCTGCGACGGTTTCTGCAAATTGTCTTGGCTCGCCATCAAGCCGTACGGCCTTGTCGTTGTCGAACACGAGCTGCTGCGGCCACCAGAAGAGATCATCACCGCCTGCGGAGGCTGTCGTGATCGAGCGGATGACCGGGACGGTTTCGGTTTCGCCATTGACGAGCTCGCTGGCGAGACTGCCCTTGCCATCCGAATTGGAGGCCAGTTCCGAGGTTTCCATCATGGTTTCAGCCGCCTCGACGACACCAATCGAATTGCCTGCGACGGGAGAGGGCTTCTGGCGGACCATCTGGGTGGGCGGCGGGGCTGAGGCCGGCTCGATCTTCATGTTGACGGCAGCCATCATGAGAACTTCAATGGGCTTCGGGCGGGGCTTGGGAACGGGATAGCCCTTGACCACGTCTTCCGGCACTTCGGCTGTGACTTCGGCCACGACCTGGGGCTCGTCCCCGGTGACCAGCTTCTGCCTGGGCTTCGAGGGGACCTTGCCCGCCTCTTCGCTCATATCGGCGATTTCCTCGTAGTCCTCATCGGAATAGGCCGGTTCGGGCGCGGCATTGTCCTTGCCCTTCAGCTTCTTCCTGGTGGCGGCGGTATCATCGCCATCCATCTGCGAGGGGAGCTTGGCGGCGGTCACGTCTGCCACTGCCACTGCGACTTCGGTGACGGCAACCATGCCCTTCTTGTTGATGCGTGCGCCGACCGTCTTCTTGTAGTCGCGCATGATCTTGGCCATCTGCTTGGACGAGATGCCTGGACCCCAGTGGCGGACCTTGCCGGAATCGACATGGAGGAAGCCGGTGGGGCCGCCGCCGGAACGGTAATAGCCCACGCCGCCAACCTGACGGACAAGCGCGGAGTTGCGCATCCTCTCGGTTGGCACGTCGGGGAAATAGATGTCGATCGCCTTGCCAATCATGTGCTGGCTCTTGCGGGCGACGTTGCGGCCCATCTTCTTCAGGAAAGCGTTGGTCTTGGGGCTGCGGTAGCCCGAAACGATATGAACCGGGCGCTTGGAGCCCAGATCGGCGTGGAGTTCCCAGACGAGATCGATTGTCCTGGGCGAAATGGTGGTGACTTCATTCCGGCGCCAGTCGCGCAGAATGTAGTTCAGCTTCTTCATGGCGGAGGGAATGTACTTTCCGTCCTTCATGTAGGTGACGGTCAGACTTTCCTTGGTGTGGATCTGATAAAACGACAGCGTACGGGTTTCGCCGCCCGAGATCGCGGGGGCGTTCCAGTTCATGAACAGCCCCGCTCCCATGACAGCTGCGACAGCTGACGAGGCGAGGGCCTTTTTCCAACGCTGGATCAAGGTTTGACGACTTCCGGCTTCCCTGCAGACCAAACTCATACCCCACTTACAACCGGATCTTCCGGTTCTTTCTGGTGCCCGTCCCAGGCTGCCGACCTCATCCCATAGGTTGGCTTACACTAGAAACGCGTTTCGAACAAGAATAAGGCCACCGTGAGGCGGCATTTGGAAATGGTAAACACTCATGTTTAACAACGCTTTAACATAGATCAAATGTGAACGGTGACCTAGCGGAGGGCGGAGAAAGACAAGAATCGCCAAAGGGTTGGCCTTCTTTGCCATAATTCGATCGCGCCTGTGGAAAACCCCGAAGCCGCCCGAGACAGGCTTCAGATTTTTTCAGTTCTGGGCAATGACCACAGCATTGCGGGCGTTCTGCATGGCAGCATCGCGGCCATAAATGTCGTTGTAGTACTGGATCTTGCCCGTCTCGTCCGGCCATGCGGTGAAATAGGTGAGGTGCACCGGAATCTTGTGTGGCAGCTTGACGGTCTCGCTGGCCGGCGACTTGATCTTCTCATCGACCTCTGCCGGGTCCCAGCCGAGGATGACGCTGGCAAACTGCCGTGGGTCCAGCACGCGCACACAGCCATGGCTGAAGGCGCGCACGTCATTCTCGAACAGTTCGCGGCTGGGTGTATCGTGCATGTAGATATTGTGGGTGTTGGGGAACAGGAACTTGATATCGCCCAGCGCATTCTTGGCGCCCGGCGGCTGCTGGATGCCATAGGGCACCTTGCTGCCATACCTGCCCCACGGCACTGAACGCGACGAAACGACCTTGCCCTGCTCGTTCACGACCTTGAAGCCGATGCGGTCGAGATAGCCCGGATCGCGCCGCAGCTTGGGCAGATATTCATTGGCGATGATGGAAGGCGGGACACCCCAGGACGGATTGAAAACCACCGTTTCCATTTCGTCATGGAAGACATTCGTCTGGGTGAGGGGCTTTCCGACGATGACGCGGGTTTTCCAGATCTGCTGGTCCTTTTCCATCACGCGGGCCTCGAAGGCGGCCTGGTTGACGAAGACGTGGCGGACCCCAAGATTTTTTGGCAGCCAGCGCGCCCGTTCCATGTTGTTGAGGAGGCGGGAGATGTCGCGGTCAACCGTATTTGCATTCAAGGCCGCGATCGTCTGCGGGCCAATGACGCCGGTGACCTTGATGGCCGAGGCCTTCTGGAACAGGCGGATCTGGACCGAGAGATCGGCGTCGAGAATTTCGGGATCAGCCGCGGGGCTGAGCGCTTCCGGGTGGCCGACGTCGGCCAGGCGCTGGCGGATGGAGGGAATGCGCGCATCTGACATGCCCTTCTTGACGACCGGGCCATCGGCAATCGGACCGGGAGCAAGGGTTGTTTCCGTGGCACGGAGTTTTGCCAGTTCCGCCTTCATCGCGGCATAGGCGGAAACGTCCGGATGGAGGCTCTGGAGATATTCCGCCGGATAGGGCGACCAGGCGATGACCTTCATCGACCTGGACGATGGCGCCCAGGCGGGGGTCACATCATAATAAAGGGAAAGGCGGCGCGGATCGAACTGGCCGCCCGATGCCTCGCGCGCATATTTGAGGCTCATGGCGGTGAGTTCGACATCGAGCTTCGCCATGGCGGCGGAGTCGGTTTCGGCCAGGGGCGCATCGAAGGCGGCGAGCGATGCCGGGAGATAGCTGGCCGGTTCGAGGCCTTCCTCGCCGGCAGCCGCCAAAGCTTTCAGCACGGCTGCGGCGCGGGTGGAGAGCTTACCCGACTGGTCCAGCCAGAAGGGGCGGAAATTCTGGGCGCGATACTGGTCTGCCAGAGCATCGCGGATTTCGGGCAGGACGCGCATGGCGAAATCAGATGCAGTCAAAGCATCGTGGATTGCCCCGGAACCCAGTTCCGCAGGACGAGCTTCGGCGAGCTTTATGCCGCCCAGCGGCACGAGCTTCGAGGCCACATAGGGAATGTTGCCCATGCCGAGGCCGGGGCTGCCGCGTTCGGGATCATCATCATCCACAACGATGACATTGCGGGACTTGCGCCTGGATTGGTAATCGCCCTGTCCGCTGATAACGCGGACGCCGTCGTTGTCGTCATCCTGCCACCAATCGCGCTTCTGGCCAAATACGGTTCGGCGCTTCTTGCGTTCGGCCCGGGGCTTGGCGGAAGGCCCGAAAAGGCTTTCGAAGAAACTTTGCTTCTTGCGCTTGTTGATCGTGGCCGTGTCCGCAAGCGCCGTGCTGCAAGCAAATGCAAGGGCAAGACCTGAAACACCGCAAAGCCTAGCTGTAATCTTCATCCGCTTCCCACCTGCACGACGACAGCCTTCAACCGAAGGCTGCTTTCCTTAGCCCGTGCCGCCTCAGCCAGGAAATTTCTTCAAGTCAGTTCGCGATGTTAGCCTGTGGCTTCTTCGAGGCCAAGATCTTTCATCTTGCGATAAAGCGTGGACCGGCCGATTCCAAGCTTTCTCGCCACCTCGGACATCTGGCCCTGGTAGCGGTTGAGGGCCAGACGAATCATGTCGGCCTCGACTTCCTCGAGTTTGCGGATGTGGCCGCCATCGGTGACGACGGTGATGCCATAAGCCACGCCATCGGCGACGGCGGGACCGCCCGAGCGTGGCATGCCGCCGGCAATCGCCGCCATGCCCTGCGGAAGCTGCGGCTTCGCGGGCAGCGGCGGGGCAGGAGGAATCTTGATTTCATAGCCTTCGACGAGGGAGGCAATCTGCGGGAAATCCTGGATTTCGAGGATGTCGCCTTCGCAGAGAACGATGGCCCGGAACACCGTGTTTTCAAGCTGGCGGACGTTGCCGGGCCAGCCATAGGCGCGGAGCAGATCGAGCGACTCCGCCGTGATGGTGCGGACCTTGCGGCCTTCTTCCGCGGCAAAGCGGGTGATGAAATGGTCAACAAGGGCCGGGATGTCTTCCTTGCGGTCTCGCAGCGGCGGAACCATCATGGGGTAGACGTTCAGGCGGTAATAGAGATCCTCGCGGAACTGGCCGGCCTTCACCATCTCGATCATGTTGCGGTTGGTGGCCGAGACGAGGCGAATGTTGACCTTGACGGGACGGCGCGAGCCAACGGGATCGATCTCGCCTTCCTGGATGGCGCGCAGCAGTTTCACCTGCATGTCGAGCGGGAGTTCGGCGACTTCATCGAGAAACAGGGTGCCGCCGTCAGCTTCCTGGAACTTGCCCAGATGCTTGGAGGTGGCGCCCGTAAACGAGCCTTTCTCGTGGCCGAACAGGATCGATTCCACGAGGTTTTCGGGGATTGCGCCGCAATTGACCGCCACGAAGGGCCGGCCCACGCGTTCGCTCTCGCCCTGGATGGCGCGGGCGATCATTTCCTTGCCGACACCCGATTCGCCTTCGATGAGGATCGGGATGTTGGATTGCGCGCCACGGCGGCCGAGGCGGAGCACATTGGCCATGGCAGGCGATGACGCGATCAGGTCGCTGAAGGTGAGGGCACCGCCGACCTTCTTGTTGAGGCGTCTCACTTCCTCGGTCAGCGCATTGACCTTCAGCAGGTTCTGGATCGAGATTTTCAGGCGTTCGGGCGAGATGGGCTTCACCACGAAATCATCGGCACCGGCGCGCATGGCCTTGATGACGGTCTCGATCGAGCCTTGTGCCGTTTGAACGATGACGGGAAGATCGCCCCGGATCGATTGCAGGCGCTCGAGGAATTCAAGGCCATCCATGCCGGGCATGTTGAGATCGAGGATGATGAGTTCGATCGTGCCGCCAGAATGGCTTTTCAGGATGTCGAGGCCGCGGGAGCCGCCGTCGACCGGAACAGGATCGCATCCGAAGCGCCTGACGAGCTCCTCCAGGATACGGCGTTGTGCTGGATCGTCTTCGACAATGAGAACCCGGACCGCCATGCGTTACGAACTTCTTCCAAAATCTGTTTTCGACCGGATGGACCGCTGCAGGTTTCACTGCATCTGGTTTCCGCGTTCCGGACGGTTGGGCGCCAATCTGACATTCAAGGGTAAAGGCGCTGTTAATGGAAAGCCACGTTTGGGGACATTGAGGCGGGTCAATTGATGTGAGTCATTTGCGGCTTGCCCTGATGTGTTAACGAGAAGGCAGGAGGAACGCAGCGCTTGAATTCATTGCGGGTTTATCTGTTTGTCATCGCGATACTGGGGCTTGCCGGAGGGATTGCCGCGCCTTTCGCGGGGCTGGGCGAATGGCAGTCTCTGATCTGGGGCCTGTCCGGCGGAATCCTGCTGACTTTCCTGCTGCGCGAGATCGTGACCTCGCTTCTGAACGGAAATGTGGGCCTCGACATCGTGGCTGGCGTTTCGATGTCAGCGGCGCTGGCCTTCGGCGAGACGCTGGCTGCGGCGGTTGTCGGGCTGATGTATGCGGGCGGGCAATTGCTGGAGGACTATGCCGCCAACCGGGCACGCGCCGACATGCGCGCGCTACTGGCGCGGGTGCCGAAAACCGCGCTCCGCTATGACGACGGGCATTTGAGCGAGG
>JBKJQU010000328.1:0-8083 GCA_046594995.1 Aestuariivirga sp. | reverse complement strand
AAGCCCTGGGATTCATCGAAGCTCGCGGATTTCAGCTTGCCGTCATCATAGACGAGGCTCTCGCTCTGGCGTTTTTCGACGAAGAGTTCACCATCCTCCGCACCCCGCAAGGTATTAGCGACGATCGCCTCGGCCTGGGCCCGGCTGAAGTCATTCTGGTCGAAAAGCGAAACGGGGGCTGGTTGCGGCACGGGGGGTCACCTGCTGGGCTTGCGTGAATTCCCAAGATAGGTGAGTGGCCCCGTTTCTGCCAGTGCCGATCGGGTAAGCTGCCTCAGTTCTTCTCGAGGTCGGCGAGGCCGGCGGAGAAGCCGCTGAGCGACAGTTTCATCGGCAGGCCGATGCCGGGCGCTTCATAGATGATGAAGTTGGCTTCCTTGCCCTTCTTCATCTTCACCAGCGTCTCGGGCGAGGCTTCCGCAAAAGCCATGCACACCTGCGGCATGCAGCGCGTGAACGGCACGCGGCCCACGGCACCGCCGTCGATCTCGAGGGCAACGCCCGTCGGCAGGAACACGCCGATGGGTGCGATGACGCGCATGTTGATCTGGACCTTATCGGCCGCCACCGTCCGGACGAGGACGAGCGTCAGCGTGGCCTTGGGGTTCTTTTCATTCTTGGCGGTCTGCACCATGCCGCACTGGCGCTGCGGGGTCTGGCCTTCGGCTGCTGCCGGAGCACTTTCGCACTGGATTTTCCATTGGCCGTGCTCGGCAATGATGTCGACTTTCGGTGCCTGTGCGGCGCCGGGCTGGCCGGCCTTTCCGGCGCGCGGACCGAACTGGCTTGGCTGCTGCTGCGAAGACTGCGCCGCAGCGAGGCCGCTGGCGGCTACGGCGAGCGCAAGGCCAAGACAGGGAAGGGCGAGCAGGCGGCTCAGTTTCGGGATGATTCGCACGGGTGGACACCTTCTGGTTCGTATTCTGCGCGTCTTAGCGCCGCGAGTGGGGTTAGACAACCGCGTTTTACTCCGCAAAAGAAGGATCCACCGGCCGTCGGACGGCGGCCGGTTTGGTCAGGAATTGGGGCGGAATTCCGGTTGCGGGCTTGGCCTCCTTCGCAACGACGTTTTGCCGCGCCTGCCCAAGTTGCGGCAACCCGATATATGTGGTTCACAATCGCGCCGAACGATGGGGTCATCAGCGGCAGCTGTGGCCACATCTGCCTTGCGCAGGTTTTGGCCAAGGTTTTGAATGGAATGAGAGAGGGTCGACGATGAGGTTCGCGAACACATTGAAGGCGCTGCCGGTCGCGGTGGCGGGGCTCGCGGTGACGGGTGTCGCGCAGGCGCAGCAAGCCGCGCAAGGCTATGCGCGCCCCTGGCAAATGGGACTGCAGGACGCCAACGGGCCCTCGATGGAGGGCATCCACTGGTTTCATAACTGGCTTCTTCTTCCCATCATTACGGCGATCACACTCTTTGTTCTCGGGCTGATGATCTATGTTGTGGTGAAGTTCAACGCCAAGGCCAACCCTGTTCCCTCCCGCACCACGCACAACACGACTGTCGAGGTCCTGTGGACGGTGATCCCGATCCTCATTCTGGTGGTGATCGCCATTCCCTCTTTCCGCCTGCTCTACCTGCAGCGCGATATTCCAACACCGGACATGACGATCAAGGTCATCGGCAATCCGAGCTGGAACTGGACTTATGAATATCCCGACCTCGGCCTCAACGAGGACGGCACCGCCAAGGTGAGCTTCACTTCCTACCTCAAGGAAGAAGCCAAGGATCTCCAGACGGCCAGGGACGCCAACGTTCCCTATCTTCTGGCCACCGACGTCCCGATGGTCGTTCCGGTCGGCAAGATCGTGAAGCTGATCGTGACGTCGGACCCCGACGGCATCATCCACGCCTGGGCGATGCCCTCGCTCGGCACCAAGATCGACGCCATTCCGGGCCGTCTCAACGAGGAATGGTTCCAGGCGCGCAGCGAAGGGGTGTTCTACGGCCAGTGCTCTGAACTCTGCGGCAAGGATCATGCCTACATGCCCATCGAACTGCATGTCGTGTCGGAGGCCGATTTCGCGGCCTGGTCCGAGAAGGTCAAGACGGCCGGCGTCGAAGAGGCGCGCGACTATCTGTTCGCCATGCTGAAGGCCAAGGGCCAGCTGGTACAAAAGTAATTCGGGAAGAGGCTTGAAGAGAATGTCATATGCAACAGCCGCTCACGACGATCACGGCCACCCGACCGGGTGGAAGCGCTACGTCTACTCCACCAACCACAAGGACATCGGCACGATGTACCTGTGGTTCGCGATCCTGTCCGGCATCATTGGCGGCGTCCTGTCGATCGCGATGCGCATGGAGTTGCAAAATCCCGGCATCCAGTATTTCCACGGCTTCGCGTCGATGGTCTACGGCACCCCCGCCGATGCGGCGATCGATGCCGGCAAGCACATGTACAATGTGTTCGTCACCGCGCACGCCCTTCTCATGATCTTCTTCATGGTCATGCCCGCCATGATCGGCGGCTTTGGCAACTGGTTCGTGCCCCTGATGATCGGCGCGCCCGACATGGCCTTCCCGCGCATGAACAATATTTCCTTCTGGCTGCTGCCCCCCGCACTTGGCCTGCTGCTGATCTCGATGTTCGTCGAGGGCCCTGCCGGTGCCTACGGTGTTGGCGGCGGCTGGACGATTTATCCGCCGCTGTCGTCTGCTACAGGTCATCCCGGCCCGGCGATGGACTTCGCGATCCTGTCGCTTCACCTCGCGGGCGCGTCTTCAATTCTTGGCGCCATCAACTTCATCACGACGATCTTCAACATGCGCGCACCGGGCATGACGCTCCACAAGATGCCGCTGTTCGTGTGGTCGGTGCTGGTCACCGTCTTCCTGCTGCTGCTGTCCCTCCCCGTTCTCGCGGGCGCCATCACCATGCTGCTGACCGACCGCAACTTCGGCACCTCCTTCTTCGTGCCCTCGGCGGGTGGTGACCCGATCCTGTTCCAGCATCTGTTCTGGTTCTTCGGTCATCCGGAAGTCTACATCCTCATTCTTCCGGGCTTCGGCATCGTCAGCCAGATCGTTTCCACCTTCTCGAAGAAGCCGGTCTTCGGCTACCTCGGCATGGCCTATGCCATGGTGGCGATCGGCGCCGTCGGCTTCATCGTGTGGGCGCACCACATGTACACGGTCGGCATGGATGCCGACACGCAAGCCTATTTCGTCGCCGCCACGATGATCATCGCGGTGCCGACGGGTGTTAAGATCTTCTCCTGGATCGCCACGATGTGGGGCGGCTCGATCGAGTTCAAGCCGCCGATGGTCTGGGCGCTGGGCTTCATCTTCCTGTTCACCGTGGGCGGCGTCACGGGCGTGGTGCTGGCCAATGCCGGCGTCGACCGCGCGCTGCACGACACCTATTACGTCGTCGCGCACTTCCACTATGTGCTGTCGCTTGGCGCCGTGTTCGCCATCTTCGCGGCCTGGTATTTCTGGTTCCCGAAGATCACCGGCTATATGTACAACGAGACTGTCGCCCACGTGCACTTCTGGGTCACCTTCGTGGGCGTCAACCTGGTGTTCTTCCCGCAGCACTTCCTGGGCCTTGCAGGCATGCCGCGCCGCTACATCGACTATCCGGAAGTCTACGCGGGCTGGAATCAGGTGTCTTCCTACGGCTCCTACCTCGCCGCCGTCGGTGTCCTGATCTTCCTGTACGGCGTCATCACGGCCTATGCCCGCAAGGTGCCGGCCGGCGACAATCCGTGGGGCGTGGGGGCCACGACGCTGGAGTGGACCTTGTCCTCGCCGCCGCCGTTCCACCAGTTCTCCACACTTCCCGTCATCAAGTAACGAACAGCCAGATGAGCGACACCAACCTCCATATCGCCAACAGCCCGGCCGCCGCGGAAGGCGGCCAGGGCACCGCTGGCGATTACTTCGCGCTGCTGAAGCCGCGCGTGATGTCGCTCGTCATCTTCACAGCCTTCGTGGGGCTGATCGCCGCACCGGGAACGATCCATCCGTGGATGGGCTTCGTGGCCCTGCTGGCAATTGCCGTCGGCGCAGGTGCGGCCGGTGCGCTGAACATGTGGTACGACGCTGACATCGATGCGCTGATGAAGCGCACCGCGAAGCGTCCCGTGCCCGCGGGCGCGGTGTTGCCGAGCGAGGCGCTGGGTTTCGGCCTCACGCTTGCCGTTGGCTCCGTTCTCGTGCTCGGCCTGATGGTCAATCTGGCGGCCAGCGCGCTGCTGGCCTTCACCATCTTCTTCTACATCGCCATCTATACCATGTGGCTGAAGCGCCTGACGCCGCAGAACATCGTGATCGGCGGCGCCGCCGGGGCCTTCCCGCCCATGGTCGGCTGGGTCTCGGTCACGGGCAGCGTGGACTTGGGCTCGATCGCGCTTTTCCTCATCATCTTCATATGGACGCCGCCGCACTTCTGGGCGCTGGCGCTGTGGAAGAAGATCAATGCGGATTATACCAATGCGGGCGTTCCCATGTTGCCCGTCGTGGCGGGCTCGGATGAAACGCGCCGCCAGATCCTGATCTACACGCTGCTCTTGTTCCCCGTCACGCTGCTGCCGCCGCTTCTCGGCACCACCGGCATGTTCTATACGCTGGCGGCAACTGGCCTTGGCATCATGTTCATCTATCACGCCGTCCAGGTCTATCGCATCCGCGAGGGACAGGACGCGGAAATCGCCTGCAAGAAGCTCTTCGGCTTCTCAACGCTCTGGCTCTTCCTCATCTTCGCGCTGATTCTTATCGAACGCGCCGCCGGCATTGCGGCGTTCGCCCCGGTGATCGGATGAGCAGCGCCATAACCGAGGTCCCAATGACAAAGACGCCCTTCGGCCCTGAGGACATGGCGCGCCGCAAGAAGCGTGCGCTGGTCCTTGCCCTCATTCTTGCGGGCATGGCGGTTATCTTCTTCGTCACCACCATCGTCCGCTTGGGCGGCGCCATCGCCGAGAGGGGCTTCTGACATGGCCTCTCCCGGCAAGCCGGCAAACCTTCGCGTCGCCCTGTTGGCGGGCGGCATCGCCGTCTCCATGCTGGGCCTCGCCTATGCCTCCGTGCCGCTCTACCAGATGTTCTGCCAGGTCACCGGTTTTGGCGGCACCACGCAGCGCGCCGAGGCAGCGCCCGAAAAGGTGACGGACAAGACGGTTTCGGTGCGCTTCGATGCCAACACATCGCCCGCGTTGCAGTGGAAGTTCCACGCCGTCCAGACCGCGATGACCGTCAAGGTCGGCGAGCAGAACATGGCGCATTACCGCGCGGTGAATACCTCGGACAAGTCTTTGACCGGCACCGCCGTGTTCAACGTCACGCCCCTCAATGCGGGCATCTATTTCAACAAGATCCAGTGCTTCTGCTTCACCGAGCAGACGCTTGCACCCGGCGAGAGCGTCGACATGCCGGTCGTGTTCTTCGTTGACCCAGACATGCTGAACGATCCCGATGCGGTGAACATCAAGGAAATCACCTTGTCCTATACCTTCTATCCGGTGGACAAGCCAAAGACAGTGTCGGAAGCGCCAGCCGTTTCCGGCAATATTACGAATTGAGGAGTTAAGGGAAATGGCTGACGCTCACGGAAAAAATCACGACTACCATCTCGTCGACCCGAGCCCCTGGCCCTTCGTCGGCTCCATATCCGCCTTCGTCATGGCGGTGGGTGCGGTATTCTGGATGCACGGTTCCAACCCAGCAGCACTGATCATCGGCTTTGCCGGCGTGCTCTACACCATGTTCATGTGGTGGCGCGATGTCATCAAGGAAGCCCACCAGGGTGACCACACTCCGGTCGTCGGCCTTCACCTGCGCTATGGGATGATGATGTTCATCGCCTCCGAAGTCATGTTCTTCGTCGCTTGGTTCTGGGCCTTCTTCGATGCCAGCCTTTTTACCGATGAAGCAATCCAGGCCTCGCGCGTCGCCGCCACCGGCGGCGTGTGGCCGCCCACCGGCGTCGAAGTATTCGACCCCTGGCACCTGCCGCTGATCAATACGCTGATCCTCCTCACCTCTGGCACCACCGTCACCTGGGCGCACCATGCTCTTCTCAATGGCGACCGTCAGGGCCTCAAGATGGGCCTTTTCGCCACCGTCGTGCTGGGCGTGATCTTCTCGATCGTGCAGGCCTATGAATATGGCCATGCGGCCTTCGCCTTCAGCCGCGATGCCGGCGGAAATATCTATGGTTCCACCTTCTTCATGGCCACGGGCTTCCATGGTTTCCATGTTCTGATCGGAACGATCTTCCTGCTGGTCTGCATGATCCGCGCCTACAAGGGCCACTTCACGCCGAAGCAGCATTTCGGTTTCGAGGCCGCCGCCTGGTACTGGCACTTCGTTGACGTGGTGTGGCTCTTCCTCTTTGCCGCCGTCTATATCTGGGGCTCGGCGGGGGCCGTCATTCCGGCGCATTGATCCGGACGGCAGATGAGATCGGGGGCCGCGCGGGAACACCGCTGCGGCCCTTTTCCTTTCAGGAGGCGCCATGACCGATAATTACGACCAGAGCCTTTCACCCGTGCAGACAGGCATTGCCGGCAAATGCCCGCGCTGCGGCAGGGGCAAGCTGTTCGACGGCTATCTCACCGTGGCGCGTTCGTGCTCAAGCTGCGGCCTCTCCTATGAGTTCGCGGACGGCGGCGATGGCGCGGCCTGGTTCGTCATGCTCTTTGTCTGCGTCGTGGGCGTGGGTTCGATCCTCGGGCTCGAAGTGGCCTATAGCCCGCCCTTCTGGGTCCACGCGCTGATCGCCATTCCGGTGCTCATCATCCTGCCGCTCGCGCTGCTCCGCCCGGTGAAGGGCATGCTCCTGAACCAGCAATGGAAGACGGAAGCCCGCGAGGGACGCCAGCACCATGACTGAGCCAAAGCGCCGCCCGCACATCTGGCCCGTCCTGCTGGCGTCCGCCATCGGCATTGCCATTCTCGTCACGCTCGGTATCTGGCAGGTGGAACGCCTGAAGTGGAAAGAGGGCCTGCTGGCCCAGCTTGCCGCCAATGCCGCCGCCGAGCCTGTGGGCCTCGCAAGTGTGGGAGCGCTTCAGGCGCAAGGCCGTGATGTCGAATACATCAAGGTGAAGTTCACGGGCACCTACAAGCACGATGCCTGGAAGAAGATGATCTCCACCTTCGGGGGCGGGCAGGGCTGGCTCATCCTCACCCCCGCCATCAGCGCCGATGGCCGCGCCGTCATCGTCAATCGCGGCAGCATTCCGGACCAGATGCTTGCAAGTTTCGACAAGCCCGAAGGCGAGCGGCAGATCACAGGCGTCGTCCGCACCTATACTCGCGGCAAGGGTTACTTCGATCCCGAAAACGATCCGCAAGGCAATCTCTGGTACTGGTGGGATATTCCCGCCATGCTGTCGTCAAGCGGACTGGACGGCACGCCAAAGCCCGTGCCCTTCGTCGTGCAGGTGCTGCCAGGCACGGTTGCGGCAGAATTTCCAAAACCTGATGAGCCCAAGGCCAATCTCTCCAACAACCATCTGGGCTATGCCATCACCTGGTTTGGCCTGGCTCTGACACTCGCCGGCGTTGCCTTCTTTTATGTCCGTGGGCTGAGGAAGAGGCAGCCCGCGTAAAGGGGGGCATCAGCCATGATGTGAAAATCCATCGCTTGAAGCTTGGTGCCCCTGCCGCTAAACGAAGCCCCGAATGTTGAGAGGACTGGCCGTTGCGTTACGTTTCCACGAGGGGCGAGGCTCCGGAACTCGGTTTCGAGGATGTGCTGCTGACGGGCCTTGCCCGCGATGGCGGCCTCTATGTGCCAGCCGTCTGGCCGCAGCTTTCGACGCGTGATCTTGCCCAGCTTCAAGGCAAATCCTACGAGGACATTGCCTACGCGGTGATCCACCCCTTCATCGGCGGCGCGATACCTGATGCCGAATTGAAGCGCATGATTGGCGAAGCCTATGTCAGCTTCGGCCATCCCGCGGTTGCCCCCCTGAAGCAGCTTGACGACAACCAGTGGCTGCTCGAACTTTTTCATGGCCCGACGCTCGCCTTCAAGGATATCGCCATGCAGTTGCTCTCGCGGCTGATGGACTGGGCGCTGGAGCGCCGCCATACGCGGGCCACCATCGTGGGCGCCACCAGCGGCGA
>JBKJQU010000314.1:0-2750 GCA_046594995.1 Aestuariivirga sp. | reverse complement strand
GATCAGATGCGATGCGATCTCGGGGATCAGCTCCACATGGCTCTTGGCGTGGGCAAGGATCGCCTCGTTCACCCGCTCCATGTCGGCAAGCGTCAGCTTGACGAGCGGTTCGATGCTTGCGCGCTTCTTGTTGCCCGCCCCTTCGAGCGGAATGACGACGCCCATGGCGGCCACCTTCTGAACTCTGCTGGCTGCGCTTAAAGCACAGCTGGGCTTGAACGCCAATACGGTGCGCCCCAAGGGTGACGCCTTGCCGCTGAGCATGACTTCATCAATCATGGCGGGAGTTTGCGGTTTACTCCGGCGCGCGGAAAGTCCAGAGTTTTCGCAATGGAGGAATTGCTGCGCAGCAACGATCTGGTCTATCTGTCTTTCGTCCGGCATGTGCTGGCAGAAGAGGGGATCGATTTCTTGCAGCTTGATGACCACATGAGTGCGCTTGAAGGCTCGATCGGGGTGCTTCCCCGCCGCATCATGGTTGCCAGCGAGTTGATCGAACGTGCGAAACTGGCGCTTGGTAACGCCTCGCTAACCATCACCGGGTAGATTGGGCCGGATGCAGATGAGCGCGACAGCATATTCCTCACCCCCGCCACCGCCGCCATCGGGGAACGTTCCCGCCTCATTGACCGAGGACGGGTTCCTCAATGGCCGTCTGCACATCCTCCAGCCGGAGAAGGGCTTTCGCGCCGGAATCGATTCGGTGTTCCTGGCCGCCGCCATTCCCTGCGCCGCGGGCGAAACCGTCTACGAGGCGGGAATCGGCACCGGCGTTGCGGCCCTTTGCGTCGTGGCGCGAAATCCCTCGATCCATCTCACCGGCATCGAGATCGCCGCGCGCTATGCCATACTGTGCGAGGAAAACGCCAAGCGCAACGGCTTTGGCGACAATATCCGCGTGCTCCATGCCGACGTGAAGGAGGCGCTCCGCAAGGACTTGGCCTCCATGCCGTCTCATGGCTCGTTCAGCCACGCCTATGCCAATCCGCCCTATTTCGAGGATGGGAAGTCCACGCCATCGCCCAACCTGCTCAAAGCCCAGGCGCATGCCTTCGGGCCTGACGATCTCGATCTCTGGGTCAAGGTGCTCTACACCATGGTGACGCTCCGCGGTACCGTGACCATCGTGCACCGCGCCGATTCGCTGGGCAAGCTCCTGCAGGTGATGGAAGGCCGTTTCGGCGATATCCGCATCGCGCCCCTTTATGCGCGTGAGGGTACGGCCGCCTCGCGCATCATCGTGCAGGGTGTCAAGGGTTCGAAGGCGCCGATGCAGCTGTTGCCGGGCCTTGTGCTGCACAATCAGGATTCGCAGTTCACCCCCGAGGCCGACGCCATCCTGAGGGACGGCATGGCCTGGCGCCTGCGCTGAGGCATCACCTTAGCGCTGGCTTGCGGTTGAGGCTTGCCGTTCCTATCTTGCAGGCATGGCGAAACAATCCTTCCTGAGCCGGTTCATTCCCTTAAGATTCCGGAAATCCGTTCCCGTGGTGAACCACGTGGCGCTGAACGGCGTCATCGGCATGGGTTCGCCGCTCCGTCCTGCTCTCACTTTCAAGAGCGCGGGCGAAGTGCTGGAGCGCGCCTTCTCGAAAAAGGGCATCGCCGCCGTCGCCATCACGGTCAATTCACCCGGCGGCTCGCCGGTGCAATCCGCCTTGATCCACGCGCGCATCCGCGAACTTAGCGCCGAGCACAAGCTGCCGGTCATCGTTTTCTGCGAGGATGTGGCCGCGTCAGGCGGCTACTGGCTGGCCTGTGCCGGTGATGAGATCTATGCCGATGAAAGCTCGATCATCGGCTCGATCGGCGTTATTTCCGCAGGCTTTGGTTTCGTCGAGGCGATCCGCAAGCTCGGCATCGAGCGCCGCGTCCATACGTCGGGCGAATCGAAATCCATGCTCGATCCCTTCAAGCCCGAGCGCAAGGAAGACATCGACCATCTGCTGAACCTCCAGGCCGATGTGCACGGCGCCTTCAAGAACCTGGTAAAGGGCCGTCGCGGAGCGAAACTGTTGGGTAGCGACTCGGAACTCTTTTCCGGCGCCTTCTGGTCGGGTGCTCAGGCGCTTGAGAAGGGCCTGATCGATGGCATCGGCCACATGCACGCCGTTCTGAAGCAGAAATTCGGCGACAAGGTGCTGATCCGCAATGTCTCGGCACCGCAAGGGTGGGGGTTGCGTCGGATGGGCTTTGGCGCCACATCGCCTGATTTTGCGGCAGCAGCCATCGACGCCATGGAAACACGTGCAATGTGGTCTCGTTTCGGCTTATGATCGTTAAAGGAGAGCCAATGGAGGTTCTAATGATTGTCTTGAAGGCCCTGACCGTCTTGATCGCCGGGATCCTGTCGATCCTCACGGTAAGGCATCTGATGCAGGAAATGCAGGCCGTGAAGGTGCGTAGCCAGCAGCCGCAGCGCCCGCAACGCCAAATCAGGCTCCGCCAGGATCCGCGCACCGGGATATATTATCCCGAAAGCTGAGGCTTGACGCTCGGATGGCTGCCGCATAGGGTCCGCCCGCTTTTTAAGGCGTAATTCGGCATGGCTCTGAACCCCACCAAATCCTTCCAGGATCTGATCCTCACGCTCCATCAATATTGGGGCTCCAAGGGCTGCGTGATCCTGCAACCTTATGACATGGAAGTGGGTGCGGGCACCTTCCATCCGGCCACCACGCTGCGCTCGGTGGGTCCGCGTCCCTGGGCCGCCGCCTATGTGCAGCCCTCGCGCCGCCCGAAAGATGGCC
>JBKJQU010000296.1:0-2534 GCA_046594995.1 Aestuariivirga sp. | reverse complement strand
CGGCGCTATGGCCCGATGAAACCGGCCTCGAACCGGTCGAGCGCGGCGTGGCGTTGGTCACGCAGTCCGGCAACATCGCCTGCAACTTCACTATGATGATGCGCGGCCTCCCTGTCGCCGCCGTCTTCTCCATCGGCAATCAGGTCGATGTCGGCATGCACGACATGGTGGAAGCCCTCTCGGAGGACAAGCGCATCTCGGCCATCGGCCTTCACGTCGAAGGCCTCCCCGATGTCGCAGGCTTCGCGCGTGCCGCGATGATCGCGCGGCAACGCAAGGTGCCCATCGTGGTACTGAAGACCGGCCGTTCCGAACAAGGCGCGAAAGTTGCGCTGAGCCACACCTCTTCGCTCGCCGGTGCCGATACGCTCTATGATGCGCTGTTCGAACGCTATGGCGTTGCCCGCATGAAGTCCGTCTCCGCCTTCGCGGAAACCCTGAAATTCCTGCACAATGGCGGCCCCATCGCCGGCTCGCGCCTTGTGTCGATGAGCTGTTCAGGCGGAGAGGCGGCACTCGTCGCCGACATGGCGCTCGAGAAGAAGGTGAGCTTCCCGCCTTTCAACGCCGAGACGAAGCCCCGCGTCGCCGCAACCCTCAACGAATATGTGGCGATCGACAATCCGCTCGATTACCACACCTTCATCTGGAATCAGCCGGAGAAGCTGAAGGCCACCTTCACCGAAGTGCTCAGGGGCGGCTTCGACGTGGCCATGGTGATCCTCGATACGCCCACCCACCCCAGGATGAAGCCCGATGCCTGGGCGGTCACGGCCCGCGCGCTGGCTTATGCCTCGAAAGCGACAGGCGCCCGCGCCGCCGTCGTGGCAACGCTTTCCGAAGGCATGCCGCTCGATCTCGCTGCCGAATTGTCCGTCCACGGAGTTGCCCCCATGATGGGCCTCGACGATGCGCTGACAGCCTTCGAGGCCGCAGCCTTCATCGGAAGCAACTGGGCACGCAAGGACGAGCCGCCAAAAATGCTGCCCGCACAAATGCGCGGCACCGGCGAAAAGACATTGAGCGAGTACGACGCCAAGCAACTGCTGAAGTCGCACGGTCTCGCCGTGCCCGAAGGCATCGTCTGCAAGGCCGCCGATGCGATGGCAGCTGCGGAGAAGCTGGGCTACCCCGTCACACTGAAAATCTCCGCCGGCGCCATCGCTCACAAGACGGAAGCAGGCGGCGTGGCGCTGAACCTCAAGACCGCAGCCGAGGTCGAGGCCGCCGCCACACACATGGCAAAGCTTGCACCCGATGTTCTGGTCGAGCGCATGGTGACGGGTGCCGTCGCCGAACTGATCATCGGCCTCAAGTCCGATCCGCAATTCGGCACGGCGCTGGTCGTCGGTGCAGGCGGCATTCTCACCGAATTGCTGATGGACGCGGTGACGCTCATCCTCCCCACCTCGCGCCCCGAAATCGAACGCGCGGTGAAGACACTTAAAGTGTGGAAGCTGGTCGAAGGCTTCCGCGGTAAGTCCGGCGATCAGGCCGCCGTCATCTCGGCAATAGAAGCCGTCGCCGCCTTCGCCGCCGCGCATCGAGGACTCATCGAAGAACTCGACGTCAACCCCCTGCTCGTTCTCCCCGTCGGCGCGGTGGCCGTGGATGCGCTGATCAGGATGAGGAACGAATGAGCTTGCCGCACCAGCCCTCATCCCCCTGCCGGGACCTTCTCCCATGGCAAGAGCCACGGGAGAAGGCGGCAAACCGATGTGCCTTCTCCCGTGCCCGGGCTCGACCCGGGTATGGGAGAAGGTGGCCGACAGGCCGGATGAGGGCCCTGTCAGCGAACGAAAATGCAAGAGATTATCCGTATACGGAGCTTTCATCATGACCACCACCAACCCCATCCACACCACCCGTCGCGGCCGCGTGCTCGAAGTTCGTATCGAGCGCGGCAAGGCCAATGCGATTGATGCCGCGACGAGCCGCATCATGGGCGATATCTTCGCCGCCTTCCGCGATGATCCGGAACTCCGCGTCGCCATCCTCACCGGCACCGGTGAAAAATTCTTCTGCCCCGGCTGGGATCTGAAAGCCGCCGCCGGAGGCGAGGCACCCGATTCGGACTATGGCGTCGGCGGATTTGGCGGGTTGCAGGAATTGCCGGGCCTCAACAAGCCGGTCGTCTGCGCGGTGAACGGTCTGGCTTTCGGCGGCGGCTTCGAGATCATGATCTCGTGCGACATCATCATCGCGGCCGAGCACGCAACCTTCGCACTCCCTGAGATCAATTCCGGCACGGTGGCCGATGCCGCCTCAATCAAGTTGCCGCGCCGCATTCCTTATCATGTGGCAATGGAGATGCTGTTCACCGGCCGCCGCATCGACACGGCGGAAGCAAAACACTGGGGCCTCATTAACGAAATTGTTCCGGCGGACAAGCTATTGGACCGCGCCCGCGAAGTGGCGGACCAGCTTGCCGACGGCCCGCCGCTCGTCTTCGCGGCGATCAAGGAAATCACGCGCGACACGGCTCACTTGCCCGTGCAGCAGGCCTTCGACATGGTGACCAGGCGCAAGCTGAA
>JBKJQU010000275.1:0-3414 GCA_046594995.1 Aestuariivirga sp. | reverse complement strand
GGCTCCCCATTCGGGACGGTCCATTTTGGTAGCGCCCGCCTTGGCGGCCGCGAGACGGGTGTTGACGAGGATGTCCGCCAGATCGGCAAAGCCGTTCTCGGGCGTCAGGCCATTCTGGCCGGGCACCAGCGCCAGCCATTCGCCCGAACCATCTTCATTGAACTTCGCGACATGAAGCGTTCCTTCATCGAGAAGCGCGCCTGAGGCCGTCGCCGGATCGTAGGGCGCTGCGGAGACGAACTTGTAGATGTACTCGAAGCGCGAATCATCGCCCGAGTAGCAGACGATGGGCTTGCCCGCGACGGCGGGTGCGAAGACGATGCCTTCATGCGCGAAACGGCCCAATGCGGTGCGCTTTACTGGCACGGAGGCTGCGTCATAGGGGTTGAACTCGATCAACCAGCCGAAATTGCTGGGCTCGTTGCGATAGTCTTCCGCTGCGGTTGCGCCCTTCATCGAGGCATCAAAGCGGATGAACTCATCGGCACCGCCCACGGCCTTTTCCCAGCCGTAGCGCGAAGCCTTGTCGGAGACACCATAGCGCTTGTGCTCGCGCGGCAGGTTGGCCTTTTCGTCCTTCTTGTCGGTGTTGATGAAGTAGCCCGACCAGTTTTCTTCCGCCGACATGTAGGTGTTCCACGGCGTGACGCCGTGGGCGCAGTTGTTGAGCGTTCCGCGCGTTTTCGTGCCATCGGGGCTATGCTTGGTGACGAGATGCGGGGAACCTTTCGCCGGGCCGCTGATGTCCATGGGCGTCAAGCCGGTGATGCGGCGGTTCAGCGGGTCGGCAGTGACGGCCCATTGGCCATCGGAACCTTTCTTGATGCGGATGACTGAGCAGCCATGGCCGTTGATCTCGGCCAGTACCTCTTCGGCATCGCGCATGCCATTCGCATCAAAAGCAACGGTGTCGCCGTCCAGCTTCTGACCTTTCCACTTGGCGGCGTGGACGAACCTCGGCTCGACATATTCATGGTTCATGACGAGAAGGCCATCCTCGGAGGAACCGTCGATAGGGAAAAAGTGCATGCCGTCGTGATGGCTGCCAACCTGCAGCGCCTGATCGGCACCGGTCACCGCGCCGGGCTTGTAGTCCGGCATAGCGCCCGCGATGGGTGTTCCCCAAGGTGCCAGAACCTGAACCTTGTAGCCTTCGGGAACGACAACCTTGTCGTCTTTACTGATCGGCACCGGCTTGAAACCCAAGAGAGCCGAGGCAGCAGTTGACTGGGCGAGGGCGGCCTTGCTGGAAAGCGGCAATCCGTAAAGACCGGTGGCGAGTGCGGCGAGGCCGCCGATCAGAAAACCACGGCGGGAAGTGCGGGCCTCCACGACATCATAGAAGGTGGGGTTGGCGGATGAATTGCTTGGAATTTCATCGCCATGGGCATAGTCGGGCGACTGGGTGTGGTCGGCGTAATCATGTTCATAGGGCGACATGGCGCTGCTCCGCTGGCTGAATTGAACTGAGGCAGCCGAAGGGCAAGTGAATTGCTCGATCCGGCATCCTGTCCGGACGCTAGGGGCCGTTTGTGACGGTTAGATTACAGCGCGAGGGATCAAAACAGGCCGCCGCTATCGGGATCGACGACGATGGATGCGAGGGTCATGTGGCGGGGGCGGGACAGCGCGAAGAGCACCGTTTCCACAATGTCGCGGTTGGTAGCCCATGATTTCGATTCAGGCGTGGCGTTCCACTCCGCTTCATTCAAAGGCGAGATATCCTTGATATAGGAGGGATAGACCGCCTGCACGCGCACGGGCCTGCCTTTCAGTTCCTGCCGCAGGCCGTCGTTCATGCCGGCCTGCCCATGCTTTGCGGCGTAGTAGGCAACGGAGGCGCCCAGGAGCGGCGTGTTGGCGATGCCGGAAATCGACACGATGTTCATGATGTCGCCAGCGCCCGACTGTTCCAGCAGCGGGATCAATCCACGCGTAAAGAGGAACGTGCCGGTGACGATGCCGGTGATCGTCTGGCTGATGGCATAGGCATCGTTCTGGTCCATCTTGCCCGGCAGCCATTGCGCCGCATTGTTGATCAGGATGTCGAGAGGCTTTGCCTCATCGCGCATACGCTTGGCGAAAAGCGTGACGGCGCTGATATCCGCCATGTCGAGCGTGTGCGTCTCGGGCTTCCGGCCCGTGCGCAGCCTGATCGATTCCGAGAGCGATTTCAGGTTCTCGGTGTTGCGGCCTGTCATGATGACGTCGGCACCCTCGTCCGCCAGTGAGACGGCGAAGGCCGCGCCGAGGCCACGGCCTGCTCCGGTGACGATGATCCGCTTGCCCGAAAAGCTCATGTGTTGCCCCTTCAGTAGGTATCTGCCGCCTGCACGGACTTTGAATAGAACGCAATGACAAGGGCCGCAATGACCGTGAGGAACAGGGCTGTGGGCAGGCTCGTCACTTGTGCCGCGAGTCCAATCAACGGGGGGCCTGCGAGGAAGCCCGCATAGCCGAGCGTGGTGACCGCCGCAATGCCGCGGCCCGGCGCATCTGGTTCCAGCCTGCCGCCGCCCGCGAACAACACCGGCGCGACATTGCCGAGGCCGAGCCCTGCGAGCGTGAAGGCAGCCATGGCGACATAGGGGTTTGGCACGAGGAGGGCCATCGCAGTTCCGCCCGCCGCGAGCCAGGCGCTGAGGGTGACCATGCGGACGGCGCCGACCTTCACACGCAGCCAGTCGCCCGAGAGGCGGGCGACCGACATACCGCCCTGATAGAAGCCGAAAGCCAGTGCCGCAAAGCTGGCATCGACGAGGAATTTCTCGCTCATCATGATCGCTGCCCAGTCGAGGATCGAGCCCTCGATCATGAGCGCAAGGAAGCACAGCAGCCCCAGGCCAACGGTAGCCTTCGTGGGCCACGCAAAGTGCGAGCCTGACAATCCCTTGTCCGCCGTGGACGGCAGATAGAAACGCATGGCGATGGCCTGGATCGATATGCAGAGCGCTGAAATGATGAGCGCCTGCGTCGCCTCGCCATAAAGCTTCAGGAGGCCTGCGCCGAGGAAGGCGCCGATCATGCCGCCAATCGAGAAGCCGCCGTGGAGCATCGACATGGTGGGGAGCTTCAGGGCTTTTTCGACCGCGATGCCATGGGCGTTCATCGATACATCCATGCTGCCGATGAACATGCCCATGACGAAGCCCGCCATGGCGAAAGTCAGAAGCGATGGCGCGAAGATGGGGCCGAAGAAGGCAAGGCAGAAGGCAAAGCCGGTGAGGGCCATGAGCCTGGCGCTGCCAAAGCGGTTGATGAGCACGCCTGCGGTGGGCATGGCGACGACGGCACCGCCTGCAAAGGCCAATAGCGCCAAGCCGAAGACTGCAAGGCCGACGTCGAGCCGCTCCTTGGCAAGCGGAATGTGCGGCACCCATGCGCCGACAAGGATGCCGTGCAACAGGAAGGTGG
>JBKJQU010000185.1:0-13321 GCA_046594995.1 Aestuariivirga sp. | reverse complement strand
TTGCACTCGCCATAACCGTTGCCTGGTCCATGAATTGGTTGGTCAAGCTTTCGAAGCAGGCCGGCCACAATCAGACGGAGCGGACTGCGGACCTGACCACCAGTATTGTCGACATGATGTCCAACATCAAGCCGCTGAAGACCATGCATCGCTACGAGCCGATGATGGCATCGCTCGAGAAGACCCTGAAGCGGCTGAAGCGTGCGCTGGTGACCGGCGAATTTGCCAAGCAGGGTTTCAACCAGGGCAACGACGCGGTCCTGACCATTGTCGTCACCGCTGCGGCCTATCTGGCCTATACCGTGTGGAAGGTGTCGCTGGTCGAATTGCTGGTGATCGGGGTCATCTTCTACAAGATCACAAACATCATTTCGAAGGTACAGAAAGTCAATCAGCAAGCGGTGAAGGTGGAACGCTCCTACGAACGCATGATCGAACTGATCGAAGTGGCGGAAGGGCAGAAAGAACTGAACCCCGGCCGCATGACGCCTGCCTTCGCAACAGCGTGCCGGTTCGAAAATGTCAGCTTCTCGCATGGCGAGACGAAGATCCTGTCAGACGTCAGCCTGGAAGTTCCGGCACGGCAGATCACGGTTCTCAAGGGACCTTCTGGCGCCGGAAAGACCACGATCATCGATTTGCTCATCGGCCTTTACCAGCCTGACAGCGGGCGGATCGTCATTGACGACGTACCGCTTCCCGAAGCCGATCTGTTCAAATGGCGCAAGCGGATCGGTTATGTGCCACAGGATCTCAACCTGTTTCATGCCGATATCCGCCAGAACATCACGCTCGGCGACGACAGCATTACCGATCACTCCATCATGGAAGCCTTGAATCTGGCAGGTGCCGGTGACTTTGTGGAAGGGCTAGCCGAAGGCCTCGACACGAATGTCGGCGAGATGGGCGGCAAGCTCTCGGGCGGTCAGCGCCAGCGCATATCGCTCGCAAGGGCGCTGGTCACCAATCCCGACCTGCTTATTCTGGACGAGGTGACAAGCGCGCTTGATCCCGGGACCGAGGGGGAGATCGTGGCCAACATCGCAGCGCTCAAGGGCCGCTACGCCATCGTTGCCATTACGCACCGCCCGGCGTGGACGAAGATTGCGGACCAGCTTTATGAAGTCGCGAAGGGCGAGGTGCGCCGGGTCGCGGTGCCAGCCGCAGACAGCGGCCGGACCACCGAAGTGGCAGCAGAGTAAGGTAGCCGCAACCCAGCGGTGGGACACAACATGATGGCACAGGACCGGATGTCGGATCATCGCAAAACACTGGTTTTTCCGGTCGAAATCCTGTCGCGCGAGTTCGACAGCAAGCTGCTTCTGGCGCTCTGCGCCCGCGAGCGGGGCTGGAAGGTGATGATCGGCAACATGGCAACGATTAATGCCGCGGTGCCGCAGCTTGAGCCCTCGGTCTATTTCGCCAAGAGTGCACGCTCCAGCAATTCCCGCCTCTTCGCCCTCCTCCACAAGCTCGGCCACGATGTCGTGGTGCTCGACGAGGAGGTGCTGGTGCGGCAGACCGATGACATCTACCTCATGAAGCATGAGAAGGACGCGCTCAAACACGTCGACCTGCTGCTGACCTGGGGCGAGGACAGCCGCGCCCTGTGGGACAAGGCCGGGATCGCCAAGGGCGTGCCGATCCGAACCTCGGGCAACCCGAGAGTCGACATGCTGCTGCCGGAGCTTCGCGGCTATCACCAGCAGGCCATCGACGACATTCGCCAGCGCTTCGGCGCCTTCGTGCTGTTCAACAGCAATTTTGGCACGGTCAATAACCGCGTCACCGGAGCGGAGCGCTTCAACCTCGCAAAATGGGTGGACGAGAAGGAAACGGACGTACTGGCCAAGGAATTCCTCACCCACAAGCGGGCGATCTTCGAGCATTTCCGGTACCTGATCCCGGCGGTTGCCAAGGCCATCGCGCCCACAATCCTGGTGGTGCGGCCGCATCCCGCAGAGGATCATGGCGTGTGGAACGAGATCGCCGCCGCGCATGACAACATCCGCGTCGTCTTCGAGGGCAGCGTCGTGCCCTGGATCACGGCGGCGAAGGTTCTCATCCACAATGGCTGCACCAGCGCTGTCGAGGCTGCGCTGGCGGGAACGCCGGTCATATCCTACCGTCCGATCACATCCGAAAAGCTGGATAATGCGCTTCCCAACAGCGCGGGCGTCGAATGTTTCTCCGAAGCCGAGGTCATCCGCAACGTCCAGGGCGTTCTTGCCGGCAAGTCGCAACCCCTGACGGTGCAGCAGCTTTCGATGCTGCATCACTTCATCGCCTTCGAAGCGGGCAGGCTCAGTACAGATGTGATCTGCGATGTGCTTGAGACACAAGGGATCGGCGCGCTGCCCCGCCGCCGGGTTTCGTTCGTCACACGAATCATGGTTTCGCTCCGCCATCGCGCCAAGCAGATGTCGCGGCAGATAAAGCAGAAGAAGGCGGGAAATTCGAAGCGCGACGACTATCGCAAGCTCAAGTTCTCGAGCCTTTCGGCTGACATGGTCAACGAGCGGATTTTGGTCTTGAGCCGGGTGCTTTCGCGCTTCGAAGGCATTTCGGCGCGCGAGGCAGGCCCGGACCGGGTCGAACTGGTCTAGCCGATGCGATGGAGGCAGTGGCAGGGGGCCGCCTTGTCTCCCAGCCGGGCTTGGGTTATGGAGCAGCCGATCAGAAGCGGTGCCTCAACCTTTGGCCGCTCATTCGCATTGTTGCCAGATGATTGGGAGATTTCCGATGCCATCCGTTGCACTGGGTTATGCACAAAAGGCCATCCGTTCGGGATCGCGCGTCCGCCGCGTCATCATGCGCTACCCGCTGGAGCAGAAGGCAATCGGCCTGCGCGCGGAGGCGATGCGCCGGGGCACGGGCATGATCCCGATGGCGAAGACTACCTGCTACACATCGTTTGACGCCAACAAGCTGGCGGCCTCACCCGACACAATCTCCGAACTCTGCAAGCTTGGCGAGGCGTGGAAGCATCTCGACGAGCGCGCCAAGGCCGACGACAAGTTCCCGATCAACCTGCTGCTGGCGAAGGATATCTTCGAGCACCGGGCCTTTATCGACATCGCCATGCATGACGAGATCCTTTCAGCGGTCGCCTCCTACTTGGGCCAGCTTCCCCGCCTCTATAACCTCACGCTGTGGTGGAGCCCGCCGAACGAGACCGTGCAGCGCAGCCAGCTTTATCACTATGACGACCGCGACAGCCGCCAGGCCAAGGTGTTCATCAATCTCAACAACATCACCTCCGAGTCAGGGCCCCTGCACTTCATTCCGGCGGATGAATGCCTGAAGCTCGATGCCAAGGTTGGCTATTCTGCGGGCCGCTATACCGACGAGCAGGTCTACAGCGCCGTTCCGAAGGACAAGGTGATCGCCACGACCGGGGCCCCTGGTGCTGGCTTCATCGTCGATACCGCGCGCTGCCTGCATTACGGAAGCCGTGGCAACAAGTACGACCGCTTCATGATCATGGCGAGCTATGCGCGTGTGAACGGCGTCAACCCCGGCCAGGGCTGCCGCGTTCTCGATCCCATCCGGGCGAGGCTTGCGAGCGAATATTTCGGCAATGATCCGGTGAAGTCCTTCGTGCTCAGCGCGCCGATCTGACCGGTACGTGCAAGCCACAATGAAGGACAGCATGCCAGGATGGCTTGAGCATGGCGTGCTGGTCTACGGGCCACGGAAGGGCGGCACGACGCTGTTCCAGAACCTGCTGGATGGCACGCCGGAGATGCTGGTCTATCCGGCCGAACTGAAGCTCAAGTTCTTTGCGCGCGATGGTTCCAAGATGGACGACATCGCGACCTATTACGAAAAGTCGCGTATCGCGACCGTCAAGTCTCCGAATTTCGATACCGATGCCTATGAGGCGAGATGGGCTGCGGTCCTGCGCGAGGGCAAACTCTCGTCGTTTGCTGAATTCATCCGCTTCGATGCGCTGGCCGTCCAGCAGTCGATAGGGGGCGGAGCCTCATCGCAACCCGCGCTTTGGGCCGCGAAGGAAGTGGGCGGACCCACCGATGCCATCCTTGCCAACTGGAAACGCATTTTTCCAAAGGGCAAGGCCCTGTTCATCGTGCGCAATCCGCTGATGGTGACACGCGCCGTTCTCAACGACCGGAGGCGCAAGAACGTTCGCCTTTCCATTCGCGAAATCATCCACCAGGCGCTCGATCCGCTGGCTGTCGTGACGGCGCAGGCAAAATATCTGGCAGACCCCTATGTTCACGTTCTCGCATATGAGGATCTCGTCGCGGACACAGCCGGGGAGATGAAGAAGATCGCGGATTTCCTCGGCATCGCCTATTCTCCTGTCCTCAACACGCCGACGATTTTCGGCGAGCCGCAGGTGGTGCGGACATCATCGCGCAAGACGACAGAAGTCTTCGCCCCGGTCGAGACATGGAACGAGGGCCTGACGCGCCGCGAACGCCTTGCCGTGAAGCTGGCGACGCGCTTTGCAAGCAGCAAGCCGCGCTACAGCGCCGACTACCCCGCACTCAGAGCCGCGATCGCAGCCAAGCACGCGGCGCTGCCGGTTCAGAAATCATAACCCAGCAGATCGATCGTCTGCTTCCACTTCTCCGCAACATAATCGCGGCTCGATTGCGAATACTGCGCGCGGTAATCATTATCCGGACGGTATGAGCGCTTGTCGTGGCTCAGTCCGGCAAAGCTGAGGCCGGTGAAGGAGGATATTTCCTGCAGGGAGGTTTGCAGGTCTTCGAAGCGGTAGACTTTGTCCACCATCACCTTGTTGTCTCTCGTGTAGAGCTGCCAGTTCTGCGGCACGGGAATTTCATGCAGGAAACGGTCGAAATCCCATTTGGCGACATCGCCCTTCCGCCGCATGTAGAAATAGAGGCTTACCGCGAAATCCCACGGGTTCCTGTCGAAGCAGAACTTGGTGTAGCTGGCAAAAGGCTTCGCGGGCATCATGCGGGCAATGCGCGTTGCCGGCATGTGATCGTAGAAATAGCGGTAGTGCAGCGCGCTGTCCTTGCCGGCCCAGTCGCGATATCGGGGCGACCTGGCGGTCAGCCAGTCGGGCGGCCATTTGCTGTAGTAATTCTGGCCCTCCACCGCCGGAAGCGACATCGGCGTCCAGATATCCTCTTGGCCCAACTGCGGAATCATGGCGCGCTCCATGCTCGTCGAAGCGGTCTTCCGCGACTTGACGAAGATGAACTTGCGGAAATGCGAGATGATCATGGCGGAACGGTCAGAACCCTGCTGGCGGCGCCCACTCTCTGCGCCATCCCGCCCGTGAATTCAATGCGCCAGCCGCGGCAGGCTTTTGTTGAACTTTGCGGCTCCCAAGGTGTTAAAAGGTTTCATGGGCTGGTCAATCACAATCGGACGGATCGCGGGGACGGCAATCCGCCTCCATTTCACTTTTCTGTTGTTCCTGGTGTGGATCGGAGTTGCGGACTATCTCGCCTCCGGTCCTGCGGCGGCAATCGCAAGCGTCGTCTTCATCCTGCTGGTGTTCCTCTGTGTCACGCTTCACGAGTTTGGCCATATTGCCATGGGGCGGCGCTTTGGCGTGCAGACGCCGGAAGTGATCCTGTCTCCCATCGGCGGCATTGCCAATATGGAGCGCATGCCGGAAGAGCCCTCGCAGGAACTGCTGGTGGCCATCGCCGGGCCACTCGTTAATGTGGCGATCGCACTCGCCTTGATGCTCGGGTTCGGCATCGGCATCGAGCGGCTGACCACGATGGACTTCGAATCAGCGACGCTTGCCGAGAGGCTGCTGCTGGTCAACGTCACGCTGGTGCTGTTCAATCTCGTTCCGGCTTTTCCGATGGACGGGGGCCGCGTGCTGCGCGCGCTGCTGGCGATGCGCATGGGCGCTGCCCCTGCGACGGCGCTGGCCGCCCGCATCGGCCAGGGCTTTGCCTTTCTCTTCATACTGCTGGGGCTGTTCTACAATCCCATTCTCATGCTCGTCGGCATCTTCATCTATTTCGCCGCCGCCGCCGAAGAACAGACGGCGGCTTTCAAAGGCTTTGCATCAGGGCTCCGCGTGGCCGATGCGATGGAGCCTTCGCCGGTGACGTTCAACCAGGGCTCGCCCCTGTCAGCGGCGATCGACATGCTGCTGAAGACACCGCAGCGCGATTTTCCGGTGCTGGATCAATCATCCCGCGTCATCGGGCTTCTCGACCGCGAAGCCATGCTGACAGGCCTGCGTGACCATGGGGCCGATGCCGCGATCTCGAAAGTGATGCGCGAGACTGAAGCCTTGCGCGGCGACCTTTCGCTGACGGATGCCTATGCCCAGATGCGTGGACGGAATGCAAAGGCTGCCGTCGTTACCGATGCGCGGGGCAGCGTCACCGGTGTGCTTACGCTGGAGAATATCGGCGAGATGATGATGGTCGAGAATGCCAAGCCCGGCTGGCGCTTTTCCAGGCGGGGTTGAGGGTGGCCTCGATCTGGGTGCTGACCGGTGCAAAACCGGGCGACAATGTACAGGTGCTGCGCGCGGCACAGGCCACCGGCCTGCCGTTTGAAATCCGCAACATCGCCATCAAGGCGAAGCATGTCGCCGCCAAGATGCGGGTGAAGCCTTCGATCCATCACGTCGATCTCGCCGCATCCGGCAAGCTCGACGGGCCATGGCCCGATCTCGTCATCACCATCGGTCGCAGGCTGTCTCTGGTGGCGCTGTGGATCAAGCGGCAATCGGGGGGCAAGACCAAGGTTGCGCTCTTCAATGCGCCCAAGGGCAAGGCAGGTGCATTCGACCTTATCATCGTGCCGCCTTTCTACAAGGTGGGCGACAAGCCAAATGTGCTCCGCATCGGCCTGCCGCTGATGGCCGTCGACCAGCCCAGGCTGGACGCCGCAAAAGCCGCATTCGCAGAGACATTCGGCGGCATGGAAAAGCCGCTGCATGTGCTGCTGCTGGGCGGCGACATGGGCATGCGGAAGCTCGATACGGCCTTCGCGCTTGATACGCTCAGCCGCATGCGGGCCGGTTTTGCCGCCACCGGCAGCATCTTCATCAGCACGTCGAGGCGAACGCCTTCCGCCGTGGCCAATGCACTCGAAGCAGCGATGGGACCCCGGGACCGCCTGTTCCGCTGGGGCGATCCATCCGCGCCCAACCCCTATCTGGGATTGCTGGCGCATGGCGATACCTTTACCGTCACCTCCGACAGTCTTTCGATGCTGGTCGAGGTGGCAAGGCTGGGGAAACCGCTTTGCATCGCCGAGCCACCCGAAATCACCGGTATGTCCGGCCTTCTCAACCGCATGCTCAGCCCGTTCCGCGCGCGCGACTTGAGCGAGGCCACGGCGCTGCTTCTGCGCGGCGGCTATGCCGTGGCATTGGGAGAGCAACCCAGGGCGCCATCACAGCCTCCGCCGGACGACACGCCACGCGTGGCGGAACGGCTCAGGGCACTGGCCGAAGGCCGCAGTTGAGAAGACAGCGGCGGTTTGCTATCCCGCTGTCTCGTTTCAACCGCGCTTCGTGCCGGCAGGCTTGACCAGAGAAGGATCACACAGCCATGAAGCCATGCGTCTTCATCCATACCAACGAGAAGCAGATCGTGGGCGCTCTCGTCTCGAAGTATTCCTTCGAGCGCTTTGCCTCGAACCCTTCGTCCTTCGAAGTGCGCCTTGTCGAGACCCGCACCCATGACTGGATGGCGGCGCATGAAGGCCAGCTATACCTGCGCGATGGCCTGAAGCGCACCTGGCTCAACGAGGATCTCCAGTCCTTCACCGTGCTGCGCTTCACCCCGCCCGGGATCATGAATTACGAAGGCCGGTCGCTGGTCGTCGATCCGGACGTGTTCTGCATCAGCGACATCAATGAACTTCTCAACCGTGACATGAAGGGCGCTTCAATCCTCGCGCGCCACCGCGCCGGCACCAAGCAGGACGTTTGGGCCTCGAGCGTCATGCTGCTCGACAATGCGAAGCTGAAGCATTGGAAGGTCGAGGAGAATTTCCAGGAGATGTTCCGCTTCGAGCGCGATTACATGAAGTGGATCACGCTGCAGCTCGAACCGCCGGGCGCCATCGGCACGCTTGAAACCCATTGGAACGACTTCGACAAGCTGACGCCCCAGACCCGCATGATCCACAACACCAAGCGGCAGACGCAGCCCTGGAAGTCCGGCCTGCCGGTCGATTTCCGCCCGCCGGAATCGAAGGGATCGCTCAAGCCCAAGAACATCTATCACCGCGTGCGCCGCGCGCTGTTCGGCGACTATGGCATGCTTGGCAAATACGAGCGCCATCCGGACCTCAACCAGGAGCGGTTGTTCTTTGCGCTGCTGCGCGAATGCTATGAGAAGGGCATCGTGACGGAAGCGATGATCCGCCACGAGATGAAGCACAACCATGTGCGCCACGATGCGCTGGACCTGCTGAAGGTGACGCCCACGCTGGACGAGCGTCCGCTGTTCGCGGCGTGACGGGATATCGAGGCCTCACGCGTGATTGGCGTGGGGGCTCCTATTTGTATCCGAAGACGGGAGAGAGCTTTTCTCTCACCATCGCGTCGATGGCCTCTGCCTGCTCCTCGCTGAAATAGTCTTTCCAGCCGCCCACTTTCGCGCGCCGTACCTTGAAGCTCGAGGGATCGGTGACGTCGCCCGGTTTCATGCTGCGGGGTGCCGACAGCTTTGTCGCATTCTCCTGCTCCATGCGGCGCATGTTGTCGATCGAGGCGAAGGAGACGGCGTCTTCCAGTTCTTCCCCTGTCGGTTTCTGGCCGAAGAACCCCAGCACACGCGCCAGTTCACCGGCGGTGTTGGCGCGGAGATCCTCGTATTTCACGATGAGCAGATTGGGGAATTTCTCGGCATCGGCGGCCCAGGCATTCATGAATTCGATGATCTTGGGGATGCCGGAGTTCTTGCTGATCACGAAGTCGTGGATTTCGGTTTCACCAAGCGGATAACCGTTCAGTAGTTTTTTCCGCGGCACGATGCGGTGCTTCCACTGGAAATACTGTGACACTGCCGTATCGCGGGGATCGCGCACCAGTAGCACGACACGCGACTTGCCATAGAGTTCGGCCTTGCGGTCGTGGCCCTCGAAGTCCTTCAGGTAGTTGTCATGGGTGAAGAAGATCACCGGCACATCCGGATGCTTCCTGCGGAATTCGTCAAATCCGCCGATGCCTTCACCGGCATAGCCGTGCTTTTTCGCGAAGTAGCGCCAGATCAGCACGCGCACCCAGGTGCGGCCACTCTTGCCATAGGAAATCACCAAGCCCCGCGCCGCGGCAAGCTTCCTTGCATCCTCGTAGCCACGGAACTTGCGCTCCAGCCTGATGCCGGTGTCGCGCGGCAAAAGCACGGATGCGCCGGAGATGAGGCGTCTTACGCCGGTGCGAAGATCGAAGACGGTCGGAACTGGCATGGTCTCTTGAACTGCTTCCACTGAAGGTCCGGGCGGGCTTAGCAAATCGGATGCGCCTGTTCAATGCGCTGCCGCACTGCAGCATGCACCTATTGGCGAAGAGCCTTCCGCACGTTGAAGGCCAGCAATGCGGCAATGCGCCTGTTGCCCGCCGGGCCCCGCTCCACGCGCTGGTGAATGTCGAGGTCCGGCTTGCCATTGCCCTCGATGATGCAGGCGCCATCGGCCAGCATCGCCACATCCCAACCGACGATGATGCGATCCGGGAAGGCTTCATGCGCGCGGATCCCCAAGGCGACGGCCTCTTTCCAGTGCGGCAGGGTGCGGCCTGCGAAGGTGGCGCCGCTGACGGGATGGGTATCGCGCCAGCCGACATCCGGCCTGATGCCGATATCGGAGGCAATGCCAATCGTTCCCGATGCGAGATCGACCTCGGTTGCAAGACCACCCTGGTGGAAATTGTCGACGACCGAGTTCATGCCAATCGCCATGCGGAAGGCGGCGTTGGTGGCCTCGACTTGTCCATCTTCATTGCGGCAGGTGAGAAGCCGCACGGTGGCGAGCGCGCCATTGCTGATATCGGCCAGTGCCTCATGATTGGAAAGACGCGGCTGGATCAGGAAGTCATCCTTCAGCGATTGTTCGGCGAGTTTCGCCTCAAGCGCATCGCGGGCGAGAATTTCTCCGCTGCTGGTGCGATACCGGCCTTCGCCGATGAAGTCCCAGCGCTCCATGCGGTGGCCGCCCGAGCCTGAGCGCGGCTTCACGAAAAGATCGCATTCGGGCAGCACGGAGGTGCCGCCCTTCAAGGGCTTCGATTCGCCGTTCGAGAAATGCATGAACACCGGAACCGCCCGCACGCCATGCTCATGGCAGTGTTCGGCAAACCAGATCTTGTCATCCATGCCATCGGACTCTTCTGGCGGCTGCAGGAGCGAATAGGCTGGCCCGATGGTCTCATGCGCCGTGAGATAGAGGCTGGCGTGCTTCCTGCGTTCGGCAAGATGGAGTTCGAACATGTAGAACCAGAAGGGCGCAACCGAATGGCGCGCCGCCATCACCACCTGCGCCAGGACTTGTGCGGCAACGCTGATACCGGAGCGCGCGGCAATGGCCCTTCCATTGCGCGTGGTGAAGACAATGATTGCGACAACGAGCGCGACTGGCCAGAGTATCGCGGCGATGACGCCCTTCACGGGACCCAATGGCAGCTTCCAATAACGTCTCGCATGAAAGCGGTGGAGATACTCCGCAGGCGGAAGATCTTCGGAAAGCCGGCCCAGATGCCACAGGGCCATGGGAAGGCCCGCGACATCATAGGCGAGCTGCTCGGCAAAGCGCAGCAGCCGCTTCCATGCGACGCCGCGCAGGCTGGTGGTGCGCTCAGCCCATTTGCGGCTTCCGGCGGAATTCAGGTGATCGGGCATTACGTCAGGAATCTCAGGCAATCTTTGCGCCGCTCATAAGCCAAAAAGCTGGCGGACGCGAGCGGCGGTAGAGGAAAGTCCAGACCCGGTCCGGGAGGTGGCGGGGCGCGGCGTTTCGCCCAGCCAGGAGGCTATACCATGCTGCACCAGATGCCGGTGGACGATCCGCAAGTCGCGCGACCAGCGCGTTGGCGCATGCCGCATCAGGAGCCGGAAGGCCGTGGTTTCGAGATCGCGCCCGCGCCAGTCGATCGGAGGAAATCCGCCCTGCCCGTCGTCGGCGCGCATCGCCTGCGCGCCCTCCTCGATATCGAAGAGATAGACGGGCTTTCCCGCAGCGCTGGCCTCCGAGAGCATCGAAATCGAATCGCCCGTGACGATCGAGGCTTCCGACATGCCGAGGAAGGCGTGAAACGGATTGTCAGCCGCGCTCTTTTCCCAGCGATAAAACCAGGATGGTACGGTGATGGCTTTTTCCAGCGCATCGGCAACGGGCACCGGCGTCCTGGCGCTCGTCGTCACCAGAAGGGCAGCACCCGTGGTGCTTGTCAGCCTGCTGGCTTCACGCCCCAGCCGTTCTGCGGCATCGGGGCTGAACAGATAGGGCCCGCTGCTGCCGCCTACCAGAACGGCAATGCGCGGCTTGGGGAGGTGGCATAAGCGATCCTCCCAGCGCGCCGCCTCGCTTGCCAGTTTCTCTGGCGTTACGCCGTGGAGCGGAAGCGCGTTGTGAAGAATGTTTGGCGCCTTCGGCAATCCATATTGCGGCGTCGTGATCACCAGATCGAACCTGCCGGGGTCGGACCAGGGCGTTCCCACGAACACAAGCCGAACACCGGGGTTTGCGTGCCGCCTGATCCAGAAGCCCACCGCCTCGGTGGAACGGCCCGCACTCATGACCAGATCGGGCCATGGAGGTGCCAAGGCACTCGACTTCGCCAGATCGACCCCGGCCAGAGTCGGAACGCCCGTCAATCTTAGCAATTCCTCGAGCCGGCGATAGGACAGGCGCTTCACGTCGCAGGGCCAGCCCAGCTCATCCGCCAGCGCCATCAGCTGCGTATTGTCGCCCGAATGCCTGCTCGCCAGTATCCACACCTTCGGCAGGCGCCCGTCTAAAGGCCAATTTTCTTTTGATTGCAACAATTTGAACCTTGTGACCATGCGCCACCCGACGGCAGCGTTTGAACGTGGCGCTAGTACATGATACAGGGACGCCGTGTTCGCAACAGTTTCGGGGATTTCAATGGCACCGAACCATCCGGTCGAGGCAGTCCGCCCTCATATCTTCATCCAGACCAATTCGAAGCAATCGATCGGCGCGATCGTTTCTGCCTATTCCATGAAACGCAATTCCGCCCATGCCGGCGAGTTCGACGTGACCATCATGAATCAGGAGAATTATCCCTGGTTCGCCAAGCGCCACGGCCAGACCTACATGCGCCATGGAGGCGAGCGCAAATGGCTCGAGAACGATCTCCAGTCTTTCACGCTGACGCGCTTCCTGCCGCCGCAGCTGATGGGTTACAAGGGCCGCGCCCTAGTTGTCGATCCGGACGTGTTTGCGGTGCAAGACGTGTGGGAACTCCTGTCGCGCGACATGAAGGGCAAGGCCATCATGTGCCGCGGCTCCAAGTTCAAGAACGGTGCATGGGCGTCCAGCGTGATGCTGCTCGACTGCGCAAGGCTCAAGCACTGGGATGTGGAGAAGAGCTTCAACGAACTCTTCGAAGGAAAGCGCGACTATCACAGCTGGATCTCCCTTATGCTGGAAGACCAGAGCAGCATCGGGGCCTTCGAGAACGAATGGAACGACTTCGACAAGCTGACGCCGCAGACGAAGATGATCCACAACACGCGCCGCCGCACGCAGCCGTGGAAGACAGGCCTCAAGGTCGACTACACGCCGACCGAATTCGTGCCCGTCATTGGCTGGATCATGCGCATGCGCCGCAAGCTGTTCGGCGAGCATGCATTGCTTGGGCGCTATTCCCGCCACCCCGACCGCAATCAGGAATATTTCTTCTTCGGCCTGTTGAAGGAAGCCTATGAAAAGGGCCTCGTGAGCGAGGCACAGCTCCGCGAGGCGATGCAGCACAATTTCATCCGGCATGACAGCTTCGAAGTGATGAAAGACGTTCCGCCACTGCGCCCGGCTCAGGCTGCGGCCTGAGCGAACGCTTTGACTGACAGTGCCGGGCCATCCGAGCCGGAGTTGCGGGTGGCGCTGTTCACCGGCAATTACAATTACATCAAGGATGGCGTCGCGCTGACGCTGAACCGCCTCGTGGCGTTCCTGCTGAAGCGCGGCATTCCCGTGCTGGTGTTTGCACCGACGGGGCCGAAGCCTGCCTTCGAATCGGTGGGGGATCTGGTTTCCGTGCCGTCCTTCCCCATCCCCACGCGCTCCGAGTACCGGATTGCAACGGGGTTGCCCAAGGCAGCACAGCTGCGCCTGAAGGCTTTCCGCCCGACGCTGTTTCATATTGCCG
>JBKJQU010000151.1:0-3669 GCA_046594995.1 Aestuariivirga sp. | reverse complement strand
ATACCGGGAGCAGGCTCGGAAAAATTCATCGACCGCAAGGCCGCGCATCAGGCAGCAAAGAACGCTCACGCGATGGAAATCGGTCCCGAGGTCGTCTATTTCGATCCCGACGAAGGTGTCGAGGCCTTCGAATTCCTCGAAGGCTACCGCGCCTGCACCAATTCCGATTTCCGCGATCCGGATATCCAGCTCTCGGTCATTGAGCTTTACAGGAAGTTCAACGCCGGCGCTCCGTTGCCGCTGACCAAGACTGTGTTCGACATGATCGACGAGCACTTTGCGCAGGCGCGCGAACTGGGCTCGCACCTGCCGTCGGACTTCGCGTGGATCGAGCGGCGCTACGAGGAAGCCAAGGCCGCGATGATCGCATCTGGCCTCGATCTCGTGTGCTGCTTCAACGATCCGATGCCGGGAAACTTCCTCATCAAGCCCGGCGAGAGCATGAAGCTGATCGATTGCGAGTTCGCATCGAACAACGAGCGCGCCTACGAGCTTGGCGTTTTCATCGGCGAGATGTTCTATCCGGAAGACCGCTCGCTTGAACTGATCGAGAGTTATTACGGCAGCGTGAAGCCCGCGATCGTTGCCCGCGTGAATGTCGCGCGCTGCCTTGCCGACATCAAGTGGGCAAGCTGGGCCATCGTCAACCGCAAGCTGAGCAGCTGGGATTTCGATTACCAGAAATACGGCGCCTGGAAATACATGCGCGCGCGCTCGCAACTCTTCGATCCGAGATGGGAGAGCTGGCTGCGCAAGCTCTGAAACGAGAATTGTTTCTTTCGGGGTTGGCCGGCCAGCCCCGGCGGAACATCGGTCCTCCCGACGGAGGGCTACTATGAATTTATGCCCGCCGGCGAAAAGAGAAACTGAGGGAGATACGTCATGCTATCAAGACGCGACGCACTGAAGACCGTACTGGCCGGCGTAGGAACCGCCGCCGCCGTGCGCATCAATCCCGACTTCTTCATGAGTTCGGCCTTTGCCCAGGCAGGAAAACCGATGCGCTTCCTCGCCGCCGAGGCGCTCACCGGGAACTGGGATCCGACGACCCACACGAACCTTGGCCAGCTCATCATCGAGGGTATGATGTTCGGCTACCTGACGCGCGCGCCGATGAAGCCGGAGAACCCCGAGGAACTGATATTCGAACTGGCGACGTCGATGACGCCGATCGACCAGTACACGCTGGAAGTGAAGCTGCGCGACGGTGTGAAGTTCCACGATGGCCAGCCCTTCACCGCGGAAGACGTGAAGGCCACCTATGAGTATGGCTGCCAGATGGACCGTCCGGCGCAATGGTATCCGGGCCAGGTCGAAGTCGAGGTAATCGATCCGCTCACCTGCCGCATCAAGACCGAGAAGTTCGGCTATCCGGCCGTGCTCTATTATTACCTGTCCTCGTTCCTGCCGATCCTCTCGGCTTCGGACGTGGCCGACAAGAAGAAGCTTGCTGCCAAGCCAAACGGAACCGGCCCGTTCCGTTTCATCGAGCAGAAAGGCGACTCCAGCATGCTTGAAGCCTATGACGGCTTCTTCATGGGCAAGTCAAAGCTGCCCGGCATCGAATATCGCTTCGTGGGCGACACCACGACGCGCACGCTCTCGCTGCTGAACGGCGAGGCGGATCTCATCGAACGCCTTGAGCAGGAGCAGGTCGAGACGATTTCGCAGAACCCGGCCTTCGTCATTAACAAGGTGATGTCGACCGAGAACAAGTACCTGTTCTTCCGCTGCTCAAAGGCGCCCTTCGACGATTGGCGTGTCCGCCGCGCTGCGTGCCATGCGATCGACCGCTCGGTGCTGCTGGAAGTTCTCGGCATGTCGGGAAGCCCCAGCAAGTCGCACATCTCGCCGGTGAAGTTCGGCTACACGGATGTGCCGAACTACCCTGAGTTCGATGCCGAGATGTGCCAGAAGCTTCTGGCGGAAGCAGGCTTCCCCGGTGGCAAGGGCCTGCCCGAGCTGACCTACTATACCTCCACGGGCTTCTATCCGAAGACCAAGGAGTATGGCGAGGTGATCGCCAGCATGCTTCAGGAGCAGGGCTTCCCCGTGAAGTTGCAGGTGCTCGAACTCGCGGCATGGGGCAACCTGCTCTATGACAAGGAAGGCGGCGGCGAAGGCAACATGATCGACTGCGGCTGGTGCACAGGCTCGCCAGAGCCTGATCTTGTCATCCGCACCCACTTCCATTCTTCCTCGAAGCGCATCACCGGCATCGTCGATCCCGATATCGATGCCTCCCTCGACAAGGAGCGGAACGCCGCATCGGTGGACGAGCGCCGCAAGATCCTGCAGGAAGAAACCCTGCCGCTTCTGGCGGAGAGGGCGCCCGCACTTGCGCTGTTCACCTCCGTGTTCCTGCACGCCTATCGCAAGGAACTTGAAGGCCTCTACATCTATCCGAATGGCATGCTCGACGGATCAAAGGCGACCCTGAGCTAACGTCAAGCATCGCTGGCCAGGTGCGGGGGGAGAAGGCTCCCCGCACCTGGTGGCACGCAAAGGCTGAGGACAGATGTTTCTCGTAGAATACCTGCTGAAACGGCTGGCACAGGGCGTCGTCATCGTCTTCCTGACCTCGCTGATCATTTTCACCTTGCTGCGCGTGGTGCCGGGCGATCCCGTGCGCCTCATCGTCGGCGGCATGGCGAGCGAAACGATCGTGAATGAAGTGGCCGAGAAGATGGGCCTGCGCGATCCGATTATCGTTCAGTATGGCCGTTATATCGCGGGCGTGGTGCAGGGCGATTTCGGCCAGTCCTATGTCCGTCCGCGCAACGGCATGGTGGTGGCCGGCGGCGAATACATCGATCCGACGAAATCCAACATGGCACCGGTGATCGACCTTGTGGTGGAGCGCCTGCCGCTGACGTTGATGCTGGCGGGCATGTCACTGGTCTTTGCGCTCATCGTTTCCGTGCCGCTGGGCATCTTCGGCGGCCTTTATCCCGATCGCTGGCCGTCATCGCTGGCCCTCGTCGTGCAATCGGTCTTCGTGTCGATTCCGAATTTCTGGCTGTCCATCGTCCTGATCCTGTTCCTGTCGGTGAAGCTCAGGTGGATGCCGGCGCTCGGCTATCAGGGCTTTGCCTATGTCTTGCTCCCGGCCATCGTACTGGCTGTCGAGGTCTGCCCCTTTCTGATCCGTACACTGACGGTATCGCTGGGCGAGATCATGCAGGCGCCCTTTATCGACGAGGCCCGCGTACGCGGTCTCTCGCGCTGGCGCATCGTGTTCAGCCACGCGTTGCGCAATGCTGCGGTGCCATTGGTCAACCTGCTCGGCATGCAATTGTCGGTACTGATCGGCGGCGTGCTGGTGGTGGAGTATATCTTCGACTATCCGGGACTGGGCCACTTGACCGTTCTTTCGGTGGTCTCGCGCGACTTTCCGCTCATTCAAGGTATCGCGATCCTGACCAGTGCCGTCTTCGTGTTCATCAACATCCTCGTTGACCTGATCACCTATGCAATCGATCCGCGGGTGGAGCTCTGAACATGACCATGACTCCTGCCGCCGAGCCTGCCTTGGTCCTCAAGGCTCCCGCATTGCGTGAGCGCTCGGTGGGCTACCGCATCCTCGCCGACGCGATGAGCGGAACGGGCTTCCGCATCGGCTTCGGCATTCTGCTTGTCATTGTGCTGGCTTCGGCCATCTATCCGGAG
>JBKJQU010000105.1:0-15714 GCA_046594995.1 Aestuariivirga sp. | reverse complement strand
ATTGGCGATGACGGCCAGCAACTCGTAGCGGATATGCAGGAGCTTTGGACTTTCTCGACCGACCGCTTCGAAGCCCTTCTGTTGCGGCGGATTTCCAGCATGAAGCTCAGGCTTTACGCTCTGTTGGGCATTGCCGCCGCTGCCTGTCTCATTGGTGTTGGGGGTGCCGCCTTCATGTTCCGCTCCACGCTCCGCCAGCTTGACAATGTGAAGCTTGCGCATGACCGCGCTGAAACGGCACGCCTTGAAGCGGAAGCCGCGGCTATGGAAGTCCAGCGCATCAATGAGGATGTCGTTCGCCTGAATGCCGACCTGGCGCAGAACCTCACGCGGCTACGCGAGGCCCAGGACGATAACTTGCGGAAGGGCAAGATGGCGCAACTGGGGCAACTCACCGCCACAGTGGCGCATGAACTCCGCAATCCGCTTGGCGCGGTCCGCACCTCCGCCTTCCTTCTCGAGCGCAAGGTGAAGAACAAGGGCCTTGGCATAGAACCGCAGATTGAGCGGATCAACAATGGCGTAACCCGGTGCGACAACATCATCTCGCAACTTCTCGATTTTGCCCGCACCAAATCAATACAGCCGGAACAGATTGTTTTCGACGACTGGCTGGCGCGTCTTGTGGAAGAAGAAGCGCAGAAGCTTCCTGCGGCCGTTGCCATAGAGTGCGATTTCGCACTTGGTTCGCTTGCCGTCTCCTTCGATCCGGCCCGCATGAGCCGTGCCGTCATCAACCTGATGAGCAACGCTTCAGAGGCCCTCGTTGGCAAGGGAGAAGACCCGTCAAAATTCACCGCCAGGTTCCCCCTGATCCGGATTGCAACTGCGCTTACGCAGCGCGGCGTGGAGATGACGATCTCCGATAATGGCCCCGGTGTTCCGGCCGAACATGCAGCAAAGATTTTTGAGCCGCTGTTTACCACGAAGAATTTCGGTACAGGGCTTGGCCTTTCTGCAGTTCAGAAAATCATGGAGCAGCATGGCGGCGGCATCGATCTCGAATCGGCGCCCGGCCAGGGCGCGGCATTCACGGTGTGGTGGCCTCTGCCGCAATCCAACGCAGCTGCAGCCTGATCGAGACCGGTTCAAGCCAGCCATGCCAGATGTAACGACGGTGACAAGACCAAAGACCATAACAGCGGGCGTGTCATGGCGGGTCCGGCGGATGGCTGTGCTGTTGGTGATGGCTGCGGGTGTAACAGTTACAGTCTACGCGCTCTGCGAAGCCATTGTCACGCGATCGCTGCGCGAGGACGCCACGACGACCGCACTGGCCTGGCGCAGCCACTTTGCGGGCAACATTGGCAACCTTGAAAACGCCAGTCACAACAATCGATTTACGCCCCAACAGATGGACTTCATCACAGCGACGGCAAAGGTTGGGAGGGTTTTTCGGTTCAGGCTGTTTGATGCGCGTGGCCGTCTCGTGCTTGAATCCGATAAGGCCGGAGCGCCACCGATCAGGATCGGTCTGCGCGAACATGATACCGGCGCCGTCGAGGCGATCGAATTCCAGAGGACGATTGTGGAGGTCTTTCGGAACGTGCACCTTCAGGGTGCTCCCGCTGCCTTTGCGGAAGCACACGTTCCCGTGCTGGCACAAGATGGCGAAGTGCTTGGACTCATCGAAATCCACATTGACCAGTCTCTCACGGCCCGCTTGTTCCAGCAGGCATTGCACGGCTTTGCGTTGTCGCTAGGCGCATTCATCGCCGCAACGGTGCTTGGTCTGTCATTGCTCTCTTCATTCCGACACAAATTTGCCGGGAATGAAGTAGCCGCTCTGCCCGAGGACAATGCATCCGAATCCCTGGCGAATGCGAGGATTGAAAGCCTGTTGGTTCTGCCTGCCTTGCGGTATAGCACTGCGGCAGCCGAAAGTTTTGATGACTGGCTGGCACGTGTGACGGAAGACGCCGCACAGAGCATTCCAGAACGTATCAGTTTTGAATGTCATCTCGGCCTCGGCGATGCTCTCATGCCCTTCAATACGGAACAGATGGAACGGCTTCTTAGAGGGCTTGTTGCCGAAGCGGCCACTGCACTCTCCATCAGTTCCGAGGATTCGAGCGATGCTGTTGTCTTTATGCCGCGCATCCTTGTTTCGACGAGGCTTGCAAAGCGCGGGATTGAAGTGCGGATATCGGACAACAGGCTGCAGCCCCGCCTTATCGAAGGTGAATCACTCACCGGACTGCACGAGCTTGCCATTATTCAAGGTGGTGGGCTTTACGTTCATGAAGCTCCGGGATCGGGAGCAACCACTATCGTGTGGTGGCCAAATCCATTGCAGCAGGCAAAGGCAGCGTGATGACAAGTCTCGTCAGGGTTCTGAAGAGTATCGAGCAAGTTTACGGTACCCAATCCGCGCGTCACCATTGCATCGCGCCAGACGCGCTGCGGTATCGAGCTCTCGGTAGCTGACTATGGCCCGGCATCTCGAAAGAGCAGGCGGAGAAGAGTTTCGAGCCGCAGTTCACTACCAAAAGCTTCGGAACCGGGCTCGGCCTTCCTGCGGTTCAGAAAATACTGGAACAGCACGGTGGCGGGTTTGAAGTGAAATCGCAGCAGGGGCTGGGCGCCACATTCACCGCATGGTGGCCCATTGCAACCCAATTGAAGGAGGCCGTCTGATGCCGAAACACCTGCGCATTCTCGTGGTGGACGATGACGAGGACAACGCCAATTCGCTGGGTGAGTTGTTCGAGCTTGAAGGCCATGAGGTGACCGTGGCGCATTCAGGTGAAGACGCAATCGCCGCTTATGTGAGCGAAAGCTTTGACCTGACGTTTATGGATGTGATGATGCCCGGCCTCAATGGCGTGGAAAGCTTCATGGAAATCCGAAAGCTACGGCCGGAAGCGCGTGTCTACATGATGACAGGATACAGCGTGGAACAATTGCTGCAGCAGGCCATGGACCATGGCGCCATGGGCGTTCTGACGAAACCCATCGTAATTGACCGCCTGCTGCGCACACTGGACGAGGTCAAGCCCAGTGGCATCGTTCTGATCGCAGATGAAGACCCCACCTTTGGCACACAGCTGAAGCAGCTGATAGATGGTGCCGGCATGCGCTGCGGCCTGCTGCAGCGCGAGACGGACGTGCTGCTTGATGGTGATTCGATGGCAATCATCGACATCAACAAGCCGCTCATTCACGGTGTCGAGATCTATACAAGGCTCCGCCGGCAGGGGCATACGCGGCCCGCCATCATCGTCACCAGGCCCGGGCATCAAGGCGGCGATGCACTCGATGCACTGCGTGATGTCGCCGTTACCGGAATCCTCAACAAGCCATTCGATCCCATGATGCTGTTGCAGCGTCTCGACTTCCTCGCGGCCTGATCCACTTTAAATATCTGGAGAAACCAAGATGTCACGTTCGCTTAACATCCTCGTGGTCGATGACGACGCCGAGAACGCTGAATCACTTGCCGAACTTTTTGCCATGGATGATCACAAGGTAATTGTCGCCTATGACGGCCAACAGGCCATCGAGGCCTTTAGCCTCAACAAGGTCGATATCGGATTCTTCGATGTGATGATGCCCGGCAAAAACGGCGTCGACAGCTTCATCGAAATCCGCAAGGAGCATCCGGATGCGCAGGTCTATTTCATGACCGGTTACAGCGCGGACGACCTGCTGAAGAAGGCCATGGAGAATGGGGCCAAGGGCGTGTTCGGTAAACCCGTGGACTTGCCGAAGCTGCTGGCGATGCTGGAGAAGACCGCCGCCTGATCAACTGTATGCGCAATGGCGATTGCCGCACCCGCAATCGCGGTTCTTGATACACAGTTCAGAGTGCGAAACGCCCTCAGGCTGCGGAAGGAGCTGCGCACTGTGTGGGCCGCGGTGGAGTAGAGGCCAAGGATCGTGAACAGGATGACCGCGATGAGCGCGGCGCCAGGCACGAAGCCTGGCAGCGTCAGTTCGCGGAGATCTACGATCGCCGGAAGGACGGCGAGATAGAACGCGATTGCCTCAGGGTTCGGCAGCGTGACCATCTGGCTGCTCAGAAACAGGCTGTGGTTTCGGCGAAAGCGTAAGCCAGTGCCGCGAGACCCGTTACGGCGAGTGCGTACTACACGAGATCGCCAAAATAAATCCCGAAGGCCTAGGCTGGTGCTGCCTTCACGCCATGGCCGGAATCTGCCCGATGAAGGCCGCGGGGCCGGAACCGGGTGTCACCACCTTTATCGCATAAGCAATGGCGAAGACCGTGATCCCGTCAAGTGCCATGTCAGGCCATCGCCTTCTGCAGGTTAGTGTCGATGGCGTCGAGGAAGCCCTCGGTCGAAAGCCAGGTTTGCTCGGGGCCGACGAGGACCGCGAGATCTTTTGTCATCTCGCCGGATTCGATTGTTCCGATGACGGTTTTCTCGAGCGTCTCGGCAAAGCGCAGGAGTTGTGCGTTATCGTCTAGCTTGGCGCGGTGCTTCAGGCCGCCCGTCCAGGCAAAAATCGAAGCTGCGGAGTTCGTGGAGGTCTGCTTGCCCTGTTGGTGCAGCCGGTAATGGCGGGTCACCGTGCCATGCGCAGCCTCCGCTTCAACCGTTCTGCCATCGGGCGTCATCAGCACTGAGGTCATAAGGCCCAGAGAGCCATAACCTTGAGCGACAAGATCGGACTGCACGTCGCCGTCATAGTTCTTGCAGGCCCAGACATAACCGCCGGTCCACTTCATGGCGGAGGCGACCATGTCATCGATCAGGCGGTGCTCGTAGGTGATCTTCGCGGCTTCGAACTGTGCCTTGAACTCTGCTTCGTAGATGGCCTGGAAGATATCCTTGAAGCGGCCATCATAGAATTTGAGGATGGTGTTCTTGGTCGAAAGATAGACCGGATACTTCCGCAACAGGCCATAGTTCAGTGAGGCGCGGGCGAATTCCGTGATTGAGTCATCGAGGTTGTACATCGCCATCGCAACGCCTGCATCCGGCGCCTGGAACACTTCCCTTTCGATGACAGTTCCATCCTCGCCCACAAACTTGATCGTCAGCGTGCCCTTGCCCGGAAATGTGAAGTCGGTGGCGCGATACTGATCGCCAAAGGCATGGCGGCCGATGATGATGGGCTGCGTCCAGCCAGGCACGAGGCGCGGCACATTCTGGCAGATGATCGGTTCGCGGAAAATGACGCCGCCTAGAATATTTCGGATGGTGCCGTTGGGCGACTTCCACATCTGTTTGAGATTGAACTCCTTCAAGCGGCCTTCATCCGGCGTGATGGTGGCGCATTTCACGCCGACTCCATGCTTCTTGATTGCATTCGCCGCATCGATCGTAATCTGATCGTCGGTTGCATCGCGGTTTTCGACCGATAGATCGTAATAGTGCAGGTCGATGTCGAGATAGGGGTGGATGAGCTTCGTCTTGATGAGATCCCAGATGATGCGGGTCATTTCGTCGCCGTCCAACTCGACTACCGGATTCTGGACCTTGATCTTCGCCATGTGAAAAAGCCTCTGTTGCACTGCGGAATCTTCAGGGCGGGTCATAGCAGGCCATCGGCGGGGCGGCAAATCAGTCCGGTGGAGAGGTGATCTTGCGGGAAACCGTCTGCCGATGCACACTCTATGAACCTTGCAGGAGGATCAAATCATGAACATCTCGGCGCCAAGGGTTATCGACGATGGCCGCGCCGTCGAGTTCCTCTTCGACGGCAAGCCTCACCGATTTCACGCCCTGTGGCTTCGCGATAATGCACGGGATGAGAATACTCGTAGCCCAGGAAACGGCCAGCGCCTCATCACCATCCTCGATATTCCGGAGGACACGCGGATTGCCGAGGCAACTATCTCCCATGGCACGGCATCTCTCCGTTTCGAGCCTGAAAGCAAGGTTGTGAACTACGATGCCGCATGGCTTGTGGCCCATGCCTACGACGCCCCGGCGCAGAAGGATCAAGGGTGGACAGCGCCCGACATCGAACGATGGGATAGCCGGCTGCACAATGCGGTGCCGACTGGATCATGGCCCGTGGTGTCGACAGGCCGTGCCGCACTCGGTCAATGGCTTCGAGCCATCCGCCGCTATGGCTTTGCGGTCATGACCGATGCACCCACCACATCAGGCGCGCTCTGCAAGGTTGCGGAGCTCTTCGGCTACGTGCGTGAGACGAATTACGGACGCTGGTTCGAAGTCCGTGCCGAGGTGAACCCAAATAACCTCGCCTATACAAAACTTGGGCTTCAGGCCCATACGGATAATCCCTATCGCGATCCTGTGCCCACGCTGCAGATCCTTGTCTGTCTTGAGAACTCCGTGGACGGAGGAGACTCGATCGTCGTCGACGGGTTTAAAGCGGCGGAGCGGCTTAAGGCCGAAAATCCTTCGGGGTTCGATCTGCTGACCCGGCATTGCGCCCGCTTTGCCTATGAAGGGTCGAAAGGCATCAGGCTGCGCTTCAAGCGCCCAATGATCGAGCTTGGCCCGGATGGCGAGCTCGTCGCCATCCGTTTCAACAACCGGTCCGCCGCGGCCTTCACCGACATTCCCTATGACAACATGGAAGGTTTCTATGCCGCTTACCGCCGCTTCGCGGAGCTGATTGAGGATCCCGCGATGGAAGTCACCTTCAAGCTAAAGCCGGGTGAACTATTCATTGTCGACAACACTCGCGTGCTGCATGCCCGAAAGGGTTTTTCGAGCAGCGGCAGACGCTGGCTCCAAGGCTGTTACGCCGACAAGGACGGGTTGCTTTCGACTCTCGCCGCAATCGAAGAAGAGGAACACTTGTCATGACAGCGCCAAAGCTCGACAAGTCCAACATCGTCGCCTTCATTGCTGATATCTTCGAGCGCCGCGGTGCGGAATCCTATCTGGGTGAACCCGTCAGTATGGCGCAGCACATGCTGCAGGGCGCGGCGCTGGCGGAGGCGGAAGGCGCCCCAGACGAGCTCATAGCTGCCGCTTTGCTGCATGACATCGGCCACTACACATCAGAATTTGGGCCAATGTCGTTAGGCGATGAGCGCGACAACTACCATGAGGAGTCGGGTGCCAAAGTGCTTGCACCATTCTTTCCGCCGGTCATCACCGAGTGCGTGCGGCTGCATGTGCCAGCGAAGCGATATCTCTGTGCCACCGGCAAGGCTTACTATAACCGGCTGTCGGATGCCTCGAAGCACACGCTGTCACTGCAGGGCGGACCGATGAGTACAGATGAGGTCAGGGTGTTCGAGAAAAACCCTTTTCACCGCGAAGCCGTGCGCGTGAGAATCTGGGATGATGAGGGCAAGAAGCCAGACATGGAGACTTCAACCTTCCGCCACTACATGCCGCTTCTGCAACGTGTGGTCGGAAGCTAGAGCCTGTTGCCCATCAGGATTCATTGAAACCAGTGATAGGGGTGGCGTGTCGTCACTGTTCCAGTTGCGGGCGCCAATGCCGCTTATTCCCCTGCCGATGATGCGCCGCGCGCTTGAGTTTTACGTCCCTTACAACCATGCTGCGAAGGATCGCAATCTGCGCGCGCTGCAGCGCCTCGGCTTCATCGAGACCATGAATCACGAGGTGTCGCCAGGCCGGGACCGCGCAGCCAAAAAGCGCGCTCGCAGAATAGAGCGCCTCGACACTTCCCGTCTGCGCTGCCAAATCATACCATGGAGCGCCCTGACTGCGCTGATTGGAACAGCGGTTCCACGGCGGTAAGCGTCGCCCAGGCTCACCGTTGCTTCGTGTCGCCAGACTTCGCTTCGAATTCGGGCTCTCCGATGTCAGGAAGCGCATCCTGCGCAAAAAAACGTATGTTAAGGGCGTCAATATGAGCAAGATGAACAGCAGCAGCAAGCGCATGTAAAACCTGGTGTTGAAGCAAAAATTGAATTAGCCGCCTGTCATTGTGGCGGCATTCGTACAACTAAAGCCAATTGCCCATGAGGATGAAGGCCGACCAGTAATAGGGGTGGGAATGAGGTTGTGGTTGCTTTGATGTTTCAGTTGGCTCATCCATTGCCTGTACCCCTCGTTTCACGACCATTGCCAATGCGCCATTCTCTCCGTTGTGTATCATCTCCACCTGCGCGAGTCGGAGTGCCGTGGCTTTGTCGAGTTGCTGGTCCAGCAGGCTCTTGCAAAACCCTCCCATGAGTTCGGCCGTTGATTCATCTGCAATAGGCCATAGCGTCGCCATGACCGAGGAGGCGCCGCTTGCCTGCGCCATGGTCGCGAAACTCTCAACCTCCTTGCCATCCGAGCCCACTTCGCCCGCCGTCTCGCAGGCTGAGAGCGTGAGGAGGTCGACATCAGCGAACTGGAAACGCGGATCGGTGCGGATCGTATCGAGCGTCAGCGCATCGCCCGTGCCGAGCAGCAGGAATGATTTGGTCTCGTCGCCAGGCTCAAGCTTGAAGTGGCTGGCAATGTGCACGAATTGCGGGCGGTTTGCGAGCGCCAGCGCAAAACCATCGGCATTGAATGCGCCGTTCATGAAGGGCGAGCCTGCAAAGACGCCGGCATTGTCAGCGCCATCGAAGATCGTTTCAAGTTCTTTTGCCACCCCTGGCAGGCCAGAGAAGTCGCGCAAAGCGTCTGTCACGCCGAATCCCACGGCACTGGCACGGTCGCGCGCGCCCATTACATATTGCGTGTCGGCCGCCGGAGTTTGCATCGCCATCGCATAGTTCTCGATAAAATAGCGTTCGCCGGAGTAAAGAGCCGAGAAGGGAATGTATCTCAGGAATCCTTCCAGGTTCAGCATCACCACGACCGCACCAGAATCCTTGAGGTCTCGTTCGACTGGGCGGACCAGCACATCATACAGATTCGCCAGCTTCTCCTGGGCATCCGGCCTTGATCTTGCAGCGGCGCTCCACGCCTCGAAGGCGAGTTTCGACAGGGCAGTGCGGCGGATCGGTGCAGTGCGGTGAACCTGCGTATTGGTACCCGTCACGAAGTTGTGCAACTGATCGTCGAGGCTGGCGATCTGCATCAGTACCGCGCGGCCCTTGAACTGCCTCAGCTTCTTCCGTGTCTGGCCCAGCATGTCGAGGTGGAGCTGGACGATTTCCCCCTGAACGAGAGAGCTTTCATCCGCGAGACCGTCGATGAGGGCCTTCACATTCTGCTGGAATGCCTTGTAGTGCTGATTGAATGCACGCTTCAGTTCTTCAAGTTTCGACTGCTGGGTCTCACCGAGCGGCTGCTTCTTCGCAAGAGCCTGCATCTTCTCAAGCTCGTCGGCCACGGCGAACGGTGTCTTGAGCAGCTCATCAATGGCGGAAAGCGTCTTGCGTTCGGTCTTGGTCATCGGTGCGCGGCCGTCGGTGGCCAGTAGCTGCGGCCTGCCGCCGCGCACGAAGTCAATCATCTCCTGGCTCTTGATCAGGTCAATGACGCGCTGCGCCTCTTCCAGCCGGCCTTGCTCGATCAGCAGGTCGGCGAGATAGAGATAAAGATCGCGATAGCGCTGGGCGAGCGAGGCTGAAAGCTCTGCAGGCAGAGCCTTGTTCACCGTGCGAATTTCTTGCTGGGTGTTCACGGCCTTCTTGGCGAATAGGATGGCGCCGTTCACATTGCCGTCGGACTTCAGCGCCTGCGCCAGTGCCAGCAGGCTTTCCCGCAGCTCGTCAGGCGCATTGCCTTGTTGGAGCGCCCTGATAGATTGCACAAGGGTGGCGATAGCGGCTTCGCGATCTCCTGTCCGCGATTGTACAGCGTCGAGTTCGCGCTGGACGATGGCAGCACGGATATTCTCTGGCCCCAGCAATTCGTCAAAGATTGCGATAGCTTTGCCGAAATGCGGTGCAGCGGATTTGACATCTCCAGAGTCCCGAAGATATTTGCCGAGCCAGGTTTCAGCATCTGCCACGCGCACATGGGTTTCCCCGAATTGTGCCACCAGCACATCGCGTGACTAAATCTGATAGGCGATGGCGCCGGGGAGGCATCCGATGCGGGTCAGGGTGCGGGCCACGTCGTCCAGCGCTTCCGAAGCGCGCACCATGCTGCCTTGCGTACTGTAGATCGCATGGGCCTTGCCGAGCGCCGTGAAACTCTCACGCATCGCGCCCACACGGCGGTAACCTATGGCCTGATTGTGAAACGCGCGCGCTGTGCTGCGATGATAGGGGCCGATGCGTTCCTGTGCTAGTTCCACCGCGCGTCCGATCACGGCCAGTTCGCTGGTCCTGTCGTCAAGCCGCGTCAGGATGATGAATTTATTGATCAGGATGTCTACGAGATACTGCGCGTTCGCATCAGGATCGCGATCATATATTGCCTGTGCCCGATTGAGTGCCCCCAAAGCTTCGTTGAAGCGGCTTAGCCCCCTCAGCACGTCAGACAGCGTCTGGCTGTTCAGGGCTTCCAGGCCGGAGTCGCGCGCCTCGCCTTCGGCGTAGAGCTTCACGGCGGCGTTCAGTGCGATGACTGCTTCTTCGCGCCGCCGCATGTTGGAAAGTGTGATGCCGCGCTCGCGCAGCAGCATGGCCAATTCAACACCCTCAGGTGCAAGCCTCAGCAGCACGGCCTCTGCTGCAGAAAGTTGGGCGAGGGCAGGCTTCAACTGTGCGGCCGGACGCATTGCACTTGCGAGCTTGATCCTGGCACTTGCCACCTCGAGGCTGTCTGCTCCCGAGGAAGCCGCTGCCGCATCAAAGTTTGCGCGCGCCCGGGCGATGGCTCCGGCATGATTTCGCTGTTTGTCCTCGGCAGATTTCGCATCCTCGCTGGCAAATTGCTCCGGTGCGTTGCGCGCATGCTCGGCGGACGCGGACGAGAAAGTTTCGATGGCGTCATCGCAGGTCAAAGTTATGGCAGCGGCGGGCGTGACGGCGCAGGCCCAGAAGGCCCCAAAGACCAGTATTGCCGCCGCCCGCACGCCAAACATCGGCAGTTCTCTATCACGGATTGCAGAATGCGGAAATCTCTCGTTCCTGCTTTGACAGGACCTGTGCGCCATGGCAGGGCATGGCCGATGCATGTCAAAGATCCCCAAGCCAATGCGCTCCGCCATCGGCCTTTCGTATTTTATTGGCTGGCCCTCTGGGCTGCTGGCTTCGCTGTCCAGATCATGTCTGTCTCGGTTGGCTGGCAGGTCTATGATATCACGCGCAATCCTCTGGACCTCGGCCTCGTCGGTCTTGCGCAGTTTATGCCGCCGCTGCTTCTGGTGCTGGTTACGGGCCTTGTCGCCGACAAGTACAACCGCCGCCTCATCATGGCGCTCTGCCTGTGCCTCGAGGTGCTGTGTGCGTTGGCATTCCTCGCCTTCACGATGTCAAATCCAACGGAGGTGTGGCCTGTCTTCGGCATCCTCGTGGTGCTTGGCATTGCGCGCGCTTTCCTCAATCCGGCCTCCGATGCGCTGGCGCCGAATCTCCTGCCGAAAGAGGCAATCGCGCATGGCATATCGCTGAACTCGATGTCTTGGCAGATCGCAAACATCGTCGGGCCCGTCGCCGGAGGATTGCTCTATGGCATCGCGGGAAATGTTGCCTATGGCGTGGCCCTGGGACTAATCGGTCTTGCCATAGTCATGGTGGGGCTTATCGGGCGTGTGCCACAGACAAACCACGCGGAGCAGACAACGCTCGACACGCTGTTTGCCGGCTTCGCATTCATCCGCAAGGAGAAGATCGTTCTCGGTGCCATTTCGCTCGACCTCTTCGCCGTTCTGCTGGGCGGTGCTGTGGCGCTGCTGCCGGTCTATGCGAGAGACATTTTGGAAGTTGGCCCGTGGGGCCTCGGCCTTCTCCGCGCCGCACCAGGCGTTGGTGCCGTGCTCATGGCGCTTTATCTGGCGAAGTTCGGGATAAAGGACAGGGCAGGGGTAATCCTGTTCATCTTCGTTGCAGCCTTCGGTTTCTTCACCATGGTGTTCGGACTCTCCACATGGGTGCCGTTGTCGATCGCCGCACTGGCGCTTATGGGTGCTTGCGACATGATCAGCGTCTATGTGCGCGAGACGCTTCTCCAACTCTGGACGCCTGATGACGTGCGTGGCCGGGTCAACGCCGTAAATCGCGTGTTCATCGGGGCATCGAATGAACTCGGTGAGTTTCGCGCCGGGGTTGTGGCTGCCGGAATCGGGGCCGTTGCAGCTGTCAGCCTCGGCGGCGCAGGGACGATGGCGGTGGCCTTTTTCTGGTCGCGATGGTTTCCAGAACTCAGAACTGCGCGCAAGCTTGATGGCAGGGGCTAGCGCCGCCGTTCCGTTGCGGCTAATTCGGCTTGTATGTCAGGCACCGATAAGACAAAGAATCAGATACTCGGCCCGGCGCCCGTGACTGTGCTGGTCCATCCGCAGCTGGGCGAGAATATTGGCACAGCGGCGCGTGCCATGGCAAATTTCGGTTTGCATGACATGCGTCTTGTCGAACCGCGCGATGGCTGGCCCAACGAGAAGGCCATCACGACATCTTCCGGTGCCCACTGGATCCTGGACATGGCTACCGTTCACGAAAACCTTGCCGATGCCCTGAAGGACATGAACTACGTCTACGCCACTACGGCCAGGCCGCGTGGCATGATCAAGGAAGTGATCACGCCGGAACAGGCAGGTGACGACATGCGTGCCCGAATCGCCCGGGGCGAGAAAGTGGCCTTGCTGTTCGGGCGCGAGCGGTGGGGGCTTTCCAATGACGAGGTTTCGATGGCGGATGTGATCGTCACGGCTCCCGTCAATCCTGCATTTGCATCCATCAACATCGCCCAAGCCGTCCTCCTGATGGGCTATGAATGGTTCAAGGATCAAGCGGAAACGTTGGGCCAGCAGACGCCAGAGCTGGCGGCGCTCGAAGGTCCGGGCCTCCAGACGCCCGATACGCGCCTTGCCACCAAGGAGGAATTGAACGGTTTTATCGGGCATCTCGAACGCGAGCTCGACAATGCCGGCTTCTTCAAGACCGATGACAAAAAGCCCGGCATGCTTCGCAACATCCGCAACCTGTTCGCGCGCGCCTCCCTCACCGAGCAGGAGGTCCGCTCGCTTCGGGGTATCGTGTCATCACTCACCCGCGCACATGAAAAGCGGAAAGAACAGCGCGAGCAGAAGCCGAAAGAGGGAGGCGACGCACCGCCGTGACCACCCCGCGCATCCTGGCATTTGATTCCGGTATGGGCGGCCTGACCGTGGCACGCGCCGTGACGGCCCAGCTGCCCGATGCACATTTGGTCTATGCCGCTGACAATGCGGGCTTTCCATATGGCGCCTGGAAGGAAGATGCGCTGGTGAAGCGCATCGTGATGGTCATTGGCGCGCTGATCGAACGGGCGGAGCCGCATATCGTGGTGATCGCATGCAACACGGCGTCCACCATCGCGCTGGCGCAGCTCCGCGAGGCTTACAAGGTACCATTCGTTGGCACCGTGCCCGCCATTAAACCGGCAGCCGCGCAAACGAAGTCCGGCATCATTGGAGTTCTTGCAACGCCCGGCACAGTCAGCCGTGAATACACCCACGCGCTGATTCATACCTATGCCTATCACTGCAAGGTCTTCCTGCACGGTGCCAAACGCCTTGCCGAGATTGCAGAGCAAAAGCTCAAGGGCAGGCCGGTGGACATGGAGGAACTCCGTCTCGAAATTTCCCCGGTTTTCCGGAAACGCGAGGGGCAGAGGACTGACGTTGTCGTTCTCGGCTGCACGCATTACCCTTTGCTGGTGAAAGACATCGAGAAGGTCGCGCCGTGGGAGGTGAAGTACATTGACCCGGCTCCTGCAATCGCGCGCCGCGTGGCGGACGTCCTTGATGAGACGCCGCTCCGTGACGCAATGAATGCTGTGCCACCCAATGGCACCGTGCTGCTGACGTCTGCCAGAGGGCAGGCTGCAGACTCACTCGGCGCTTATGCCTCCATGGGATTTCCAACGCCGGAGTTCCTCGATCTTCCGGTCTGAAGCCTACTTCTGCATCCCCATCGTCAGCCCGCGGACCAGATGCTTTTGCACGAGCAAAATGAACACGAAGGCCGGAACGATCGCCGCCGTGCTCAAGGACGATGTGAAACCCCAAGTCTGCGAGACGATGAGGCTCAACTGCACGGGCAGCAGCCGGATCATGTCGGTCAGGAAGAGTGCCACCAGGAATTCCGTCCACGAGAAGATGAAGCAAAGCACGGCGGTGGCGGCGATGCCGCCCCTGATGACGGGCAGATAGATTTTCCAGAACAATTGAATCTGTGTCGCGCCATCGATCATCGCGGCCTCGCCCACATCGCGCGGCACGTCATCGAAGAATGATTTCAGCAGCAGGACGGCGAAAGGCAGGTTGATTGCGGTATGTGCGAGGATGACGCCGGTGCGCGTGTCGCGTAGTCCGATGTCATGATATAGAAATACCAGAGGAACGATGATGGCGATGGGTGGCAGGAAGCGCTGGAACAGAACCCACAGATAATATTTGCGGCGCAGTTTGAATTCATACACCGAGAGTGCGAAGCTGGCGAAGAGTGCCGCGGCAAGCGTCAGCAGCGTTGCACCCAGCGCCACGGTGAGCGTATCCAGGATCGATTGTTTCGAAGCGAAAAAGGCCGGGCCACCGCCGAACAGCGTCACCGCATAGTTCTCAAGTGTCGGCGCGAAATCAAACCAGATGATGTGGTCCTTGTCGAAAATCGCGGAAACCGGCTTTACTGACGTCAGTCCCCACCAGAACAGAGGGAACATGAAGCCGGAAACGACAGTGATGGCGGCGGTATCCCGCAGGGCGCTGAGGCTAGGCGAAGTATTCATGCGGCCGATGTCTGGTAAGGTTGCTGCGCACCATGTCTGCCTGCACCTTGTCCTGCAAGGCCCATTCGCGCCGGACTCCCATGCCGGATTTGACACACCGCACTGCTTCCCCTATACCGCCCTCACTCGCGGGGCTCCTTGAGCTCCGCGTTTGCTTGCCCGTGGGTCTTTCGTGACCCTGTCGGCCGGGAAACCGGTGCCAGGAGGGTGGGTTCTCACAACGTCCAATGGAGACCGTAAATGACGAAGCGCGCAACCGCGAAATACAAGATTGACCGCCGCATGGGCGAAAACATCTGGGGCCGCCCGAAGAGCCCTGTGAACAAGCGCGAATATGGCCCCGGCCAGCACGGCCAGCGCCGCAAGAGCAAAATGTCGAACTTCGGCACTCAGCTCAAGGCCAAACAGAAGCTCAAGGGCTATTACGCCAACCTGTCCGAGCGCCAGTTCCGCAAGGTCTACGACGAAGCCGTCCGCATCACGGGCGACTCGTCCGAGAACCTGATCGGCCTGCTCGAGCGCCGTCTCGACGTCGTGGTCTATCGCTCGAAGTTCGTTCCCACCGTGTTTGCCGCCCGCCAGTTCGTGAGCCACGGCCACGTGAAGGTCAACGGCCAGCGCGTCACTATCGCCTCAATCCGCCTCAAAGTCGGCGATGTTGTCGAACTCACCGACAAGTCAAAGGAATTGGCCATCGTTCTCGAAGCCACCCAGCTGGCAGAGCGTGATACGCCGGACTACATCGATGTCGACCACAAGGGCATGACCGCAAAGCTCATTCGCGTTCCGGGCCTGGGCGATGTGCCGTATCCCGTGCAGATGCAGCCGAATCTGGTCGTCGAGTTCTACTCGCGCTAACGGTCCCAGCCCGTCTCATCTCGTTTGGAACGGCAGGGGAAACCCTGCCGTTTTGCTTTAGTGATCAGGTTGCTGTCGCAGCCTTTCTGCGAGTGCTAGCCTAAAGCCCCAACGTTTTAGAACTGACCCAAACCCCATGGACGAACAGCCCGACCAGCCTGTGTAGGATGCCCGG
>JBKJQU010000345.1:0-4337 GCA_046594995.1 Aestuariivirga sp. | reverse complement strand
CGAGGTGACATTGATCTCGGTGAGGCAATCGCCGATGACATCGATGCCGACGAAGATGAGCCCGCGCGCTTTCAGGTCCGCGCCGATGGCCTCGCAGATTTCATGCTCGCGCTTCGTCATCGTGGTGGGCACTGCCTTGCCGCCCACATGCATGTTGGAGCGGTTCTCATTGATTGCAGGCACCCGGTTGATGGCGCCGACCGCCTTCCCATCGACCAGGATGATGCGCTTGTCGCCCTTCCTGACATCGGGCAGATATTTCTGGGCGATGAAGGGTTCGCGGAAGGTCTGTGTGAAAAGCTCGAGCAAGGAAGAAAAATTCTGGTCGCCCTCGCCCAGCCGGAACACGCCTGCACCGCCGTTGCCATAGAGCGGCTTCAGGATGATGTCGCCATGTTCGCGGCGGAAGGCCGCGAGTTCCACCGGATCGCGCGTGATCAGCGTTTCCGGCATGAAGTGCGGATAGCGCAGGATGAAAAGCTTTTCCGGCGCGTTGCGGACCTCTGCCGGATCGTTCACCACCAGTGTCGTCGGATGGATCATTTCCAGCATGTGGGTGGCGGTAATGTAGCCCATGTCGAAGGGCGGGTCCTGCCGCATCAGGATGGTGTCGTATGCGCCCAGATCAACGCGGCGCTCCTCGCCAAGCGTGAAATGGCTTCCCGCCTCGTCGCGCACCTTCACATCATGGCCGGTGGCAAACAGCGAGCCGCCGCCCAGTGCCAGCGTCTTCGTCTGGTAATAGAAGATCTCGTGGCCGCGTGCCTGCGCCTCCAGCATCATGGCGAAGGTCGAGTCGCCCTTGATGTTGATCGACTGGATGGGGTCCATCTGGACGGCCACTTTCAGCGCCATGACTTGCACCACATGTTCAATCGTCTCCGTAGAATGCGTTCTCGATATGCCGCGGCCAGTGGTAGGGGCTGATCGCGACGATGTCAAAACGGCAGAACTGCCGGTGCGCCTTGCGGTCCCGCCCCATGAAGCTGCGGGCTGCTGCCGAAATCCGCTTCGATTGATAGGTGGTGACGGAGGTGATGGCGCCATCGATGGTGGCGCGGTTCTTCACTTCGATGAAGGCCGTGGTATCGCCCTTCCGCATGATGAGATCGACCTCGCCCGCGTGTGACTTGTAGCGGTGGACGAGCAGGCGGTAGCCTTTCAAGCGCAGATACCAGAGCGCGATGATCTCCGCCATGCGGCCTGCGGTTTCGGATTTTTTCCGGTCACGCGCCATCGGGCGATTTCAGGCTGAGGATGCGCTGGTAGATGTCCGAGCGGTTGAGGTTGAAGCGCCTGGCGATGTCGGATGCGGCCTTGCTGGCGGACATCGATTCCAATGCAGCGGCAATTGCATCGTTTACAATATCGTCAGGGGCAGCTTCCTCCTCGCCCGGCGGGCCGACGATGAGCGTGATCTCGCCCTTCACCGAGGCCCTCGCCGAAAGACTCGCGGCGATCTCGCCGGCAGTGCCGCGCAGCACTTCCTCGTGCAGCTTGGTAAGCTCGCGGGTGACGGCGATGGCGCGGCCCGGCAGTGCAGTTTCGATGTCCTGCAGCGTTTCGATGATCCGGTGCGGACTTTCGAAGAAAATGAGCGTCGAGCGCAGCTTCTCGAATTCGGCGAAGAACTTTTTCCGCTCGCCCTGCTTTTGCGGCACGAAGCCTGCGAAGGTGAAGCGGTCTGTCGGAAGGCCTGACAGCGCAAGGCCTGTGAGCACGGCGGAGGGGCCGGGGCAGGCGGTGATGGGGATGCCCTGCTCGGCTGCTTCCTTGACGAGCCGGTAGCCCGGGTCTGACACCAGCGGCATTCCGGCATCGCTGATCAAGGCAATGGCAGCGCCCTGCTTCAGCCGCGCGATGATGGCGGGCCGCACCTTCTGGGCATTGTGCTCGTGATAGGGGGAAAGCTTCGTGCGAATAGCGAAGCGTTCCATCAGCTTGCCGGACGTGCGCGTATCCTCGCAGAGGATGACATCTGCCGAAGCCATCGTCGCCAGCGCGCGGATGGTGATGTCGCCCAGATTGCCGATGGGTGTCGCCACCACATAGAGCCCCGGAGCGATGGATTCGGCCTCGAAGCGGGCGGCGCCGATGATGTAGGTTTTGTGCTGTTCACTCATCTCATCGTTCCGTCATCCCCGCGAAAGCGGGGACCCCGCTTTACGTCCGTGCACGCTGACCCAGAAGCTGGGTCCCGGCTTTCGCCGGGATGACGGATTAGGGCGTTGAAGTTAGTGTCAGACCGCCAGTTCCGCAATCACGGCGTTGAGCAGCTTGCGGCCATCCGCCGTGGCGCGCAGCGTCTGGCCCTCGCGCTTGATGAGGCCCATGGATTTCATGCCGGCGATCTTGGAACTGTCGATCTCGCGGCCAGCCAGTGCCGCGTAACGGTCGAGGTCGATCCCTTCCACGATACGCATGCCCATCAGCAGATATTCCGACGCCTGGTCGGGCGGCGGCACGATCGTATCGGAGATCATGCCGTGGCCTTGTGTGCTCACCAGATCGCGCCAGGTTTCAGGGTGCTTTTCGGCGATGATGGCGCGGCGGTTTTCGCCTGCGGCCAGGCGGCTGTGCGCGCCGGGGCCGACGCCTGCATATTCGCCATAGCGCCAGTAGAGCAGGTTGTGGCGCGACTCGTGGCCGGGTCTGGCATGGTTCGAAATCTCGTAGGCCGGAAGACCGGCCTTTTCGGTCAGTTCCTGCGTCACGTCATAGAGATCGGCAGCGCGGTCGTCGGTAGGCGTGATGAGCGAGCCTCGCGCGTGGAGGTCGAAATAGGCGGTGCCCGGTTCTATCGTGAGTTGGTAGAGCGACATATGGCCCTGCTGCTCGCCCAGCGCGATTGTCAGTTCATCGCGCCATTGCGCGATGGTCTGATTTGGCCGTGCATAGATCAAGTCGAATGAGACGCGCGGGAAAATGCTTGCGGCAAGGCGGAAGGCTGCGAGCGCTTCAACTGCCGAATGCTGGCGGCCCAGTGCTTTCAGGTCGGCATCGTTCAATGCCTGGACGCCGACCGAGACACGGTTCACGCCCGCCGCGCGGTAGCCACGGAAATTCTCCGCCTCGATGCTCGTCGGGTTGGCCTCCAGCGTTGTCTCGACATTGGGAGAGACGGTCCACAGCGCACCAATGGCGTCGAGCACGTGGCCCACGGCTTGAGGCGGCATCAGTGAAGGCGTACCGCCGCCGAAAAAGATCGAGGTTACGGTGCGGCCCTTCGTCTGGCCTGCGAACCAGCTAAGTTCTGCCGCGAGCGCCTTCGCGAAAGACAGCGCATCGACGCTCTGGTGCCGCACATGGCTGTTGAAATCGCAATAGGGGCATTTGGCCTTGCAGAAGGGCCAGTGCACATAAATGCCGAAGGCGTCTTCAGAAAAGGTCACGGACGAGGCCTTCCAGCGCGCGCGCCCGGTGTGAGACGGCGTTCTTCTCGGCGGGGTCCAGTTCGGCGAAGGTGCGGGTCTCGCCCAGGGCCACGAACATCGGGTCATAGCCATGGCCCAATGTCCCTCGCGGCGGCCATGTCAGATGTCCGGCTACGCGGCCCTCGAAGATGCGTTCGGTGCCGTCCGGCCACAAGACGCACAGTGTACAGACGAATTCGGCGCGGCGCTGATCTGGCGTGGTGGCACCTTTGGCGGCCAACTTTTCTTCTACCAATCGCATGGCGCGGTTCCAGTCGCGGTCGGGGCCGGCCCAGTCGGCGGTATAGACACCAGGTGCGCCATCCAGGGCTTCAACGCAAAGTCCTGAATCATCCGACAACGCGATAAGCCCCGAGGCCTTCATTGCGGCCGCCGCCTTGATGCGGGCATTGCCGGCGAAAGTGTTCTCGGTTTCCTCAGGTTCGGCCAAGCCCAGTTCACCGGCGGAAACCGCCGTCACACCATAGGGCTTCAGAAGCTCGGCGAATTCCGCGAGCTTGCCCTTGTTGTGGGTGGCAATGACGACCTTCTCGCGGTCAAGCTTCCTCATCATGCGATGGCGGCCTTTTGCATCGCCACCAGTTCGTCGACGCCCTTCCTTGCCAGCGCCAGAAGCTTCAGCAGATCATCCTGCGAGAAGGCCTCGCCTTCCGCCGTTCCCTGCACTTCGACGATGCCACCCGATCCGGTCATCACGAAATTGGCGTCGGTGCCGGCGGTCGAATCCTCGGCATAGTCGAGATCGAGCACGGCAGCGCCGCCATGGATGCCGCAGGAGATCGCCGCCACATGGTCCTTCAGGGGCCAGGTCTTGAACATCGAGCGCTTGTCCATCCATGTGAGGCAATCGAACAGCGCAATCCATGATCCCGTGATCGCCGCGGTGCGGGTGCCGCCATCGGC